>CAYXMC010000264.1:578-2752 GCA_964466095.1 uncultured Methylophilaceae bacterium
GCAGGATTCACTGTGGATTTGCTTGAATACTATGATCTCGAAGGTAATTTTCATTACAAGGAATGGCAGCCGGAAAAAGGCAAAATTGTGCGTTCCAAAAGATTTGACCCTAGAAACAACAGTCAGCAATTGAATTATACCTCACTGATTATCGATGCTAAAAAATGAACGTGACCAATTGGGTGAGGCTTCATTAGTTTATTCCTGAGTTTAATACTTTAAACCTCATACCCAGCAAACAAATACGCCATCCAGCGCAAGCCAGATGGCGTTTTTATTCCAACAACTCTCGTAAAATTTAAATCACAAACATATCCACGAATTCATGCACTGGCATGGCGGATAGCTGGGCTTCGTTCATGCAGACATTAAGGATGGTGTCCTGCTGCTTGGCCGGGAAGCGGCGCGCCAGGTTGATCTTGAATTTCTTGACCAACTCAGGGATGCCCTCATTACGGCGGCGGCGGTGACCAATCGGATATTCCACGGCAACTTGTTCTGACTTTGTGCCATCTTTGAAGAACACTTGAATCGCATTGGCGATCGAGCGTTTTTCAGGGTCGTGGTAATCCTTGCTGTAGGGCAGGTGCTCTACGCATTGCATCTTGTCGCGCAGGGCGTCGATACGTGGGTCGGCAGCGGCTTCGTCTTCGTAATCGGCTGCGGTGAGTGAGCCTTTGAGTAAGCCAACAGCACTCATGTACTGGATGCAGTGGTCACGGTCGGCCGGGTTATCCAGCGGGCCTTGCTTGTCGATGATGCGGATGGCCGATTCATGCGTGGTGATGACGATCTTGTCGATCTGCGCGATCTTTTCCAGCGTATCGAGCTTGTTGCCAACTTGGGCATTGAGCTGGAATGCACATTCCACCGCGGTTTGCGCGTGGAACTCAGCCGGGAAGGAGATTTTGAACAGCACATTCTCCATTACATAGCTGCCGTATGGGCGCTGGAACTTAAATGGCTGGCCCTTGAAAGAGACATCGTAGAAGCCCCAAGTCTTAGCGGTGAGTGCAGATGGATAACCCATCTCACCCTTCATGGTCATCAAGGCTAACCTAACCGCACGACTAGTCGCATCACCCGCTGCCCATGATTTACGGGAGCCGGTGTTCGGGCTGTGGCGATAGGTACGCAATGACTGGCCATCTACCCAGGCGTTGGAAACGGCATTGATGATGTCTTCTTTGGTGCCGCCCAGCAGGCCGGTAACAACAGCCGTTGAAGCGACCTTGACCAGAATGACGTGATCCAGCCCTACGCGATTGAAACTGTTCTCCAGTGCCAGCACACCTTGGATCTCGTGTGCCTTGACCATGGCAACCAATACATCACGCATGGTCAGCGCTGGTTTGCCAGCAGCCTGGCGGGTTCTGGAAAGCCAATCTGCAGTCGCCAGAATGCCACCCAAGTTATCGGAAGGGTGACCCCATTCAGCAGCCAGCCAGGTATCGTTGAAATCCAGCCAGCGCACCATGGCACCGATGTTGAATGCTGCAAGAATAGGGTCGAGCTGGAATTGCGTACCTGGTACTTTGGCGCCATTTGGCACGGTAGTGCCTGGCACCACTGGCCCCAGCAGTTTGGTGCAGGCCGGGTAGGAGAGGGCTTCTAAGCCGCAACCCAGCGTATCCATCAAGCAGTAACGGGCGGTGTCCAGCGCTTCGTTGCTGGTAATCAGGTGGTCGTAAACGTAATTGGCGATATCGACCAGAACCTGATCGGGGGCGGGGCGGACGTTTGAAATGTGTGCAGACATTTTAGGATACCTCCAAAGATTCATTTTTCGGGCGCATTGGCGTCGTTGCGCGGTGCTCGCAACCTTGCCTATCTATTTGATATGTCTTCGGTTGCTGCGCTCCGTGCGTCTTGCCCTGCATCCCGAAACTCTGAATTTTGGAAGTATCCATAGTCTTACTTTCTAGGGTTAATGTGAGTAATCGAATCACTTTGTTACGCGAGCTTGACCTTCAAGCTCATCACTAAAAACAAGCAGGCGCAACAAAGCCGGTGTTGGGTGTTTTACCTTTTGGACTATTTATCTCTTATCCAGCGGTACGTATGGTCGTTCATCCGGGCCGTTATATTCGGCGTTCGGGCGAATGATCTTGTTGTCGATACGCTGCTCGATCACGTGGGCGGCCCAGCCTGTGGTGCGGGAGATCACGAATATC
>CAYXMC010000265.1:0-2749 GCA_964466095.1 uncultured Methylophilaceae bacterium
CTGGTGCTGGTGCTGGTGCTGGTGCTGGTGCTGGTGCTGGTGCTGGTGCTGGTGCTGCAAGATTATTTGTTGCAGGCTCTGTAGTTTGTACAGGGACTATTGAAGATTCAGAAGATGTAGCTGAGGTTTCATTCTCTGTGAGTGCAGGCGTCTCTTCAGGAACAGAGACTGGCTTTGTCTGAGCAACCTTATTTGCTGGCTTGGAAGAATCAGTTATTTCTGGCTGCTGATTGTCGAGCCAATGCGTCATCAAAAATGGTCCAGCTATCGCAATCAATAGGCCTAATGTGACTGCGAGGTAGACCGAGCGACGAGCGCCGTTTTTGATCTGCTCAGCACCAAACTCGCTATCTCGAATAGCTGCTTTTACATGCTTGGTGGTAATTTCATAGACATTCTCCGAGAACGCCGCGAGCAAAGACTTATCAGCAAGGATGTTAACTCTTCTGACCAACCCTTTAGAAGCATCAGCCAACATACGAATGGCTTTTTTGGAAAACAGATGGGGTCCGAAATATCCAGCTGCGCGTAGTCGGAAAATCAGATATTCACCAATCTCCTGTTCTTGCAACGGCCCCAAATGAAAACTATGAGTAATCCGCTCCCGCAGCTGCCTGATCTGGGTTTCATTAAGATTTACATCTAGTTCTGGCTGGCCAAACAAGACTATCTGTAACAACTTATCGTGTTTTGTTTCCAGATTTGTTAACAGACGTATTTCTTCCAGAGTTGCCAACGGCATACCCTGGGCTTCTTCAACAAAAATCACAACCTGTTTGCCTTGAGCATGCCTATCGAGCAAGTATTTTTGCAGCACTTGCATGACTTGCAATCGATCAGCATTTTTGGGCAGCTTTAACTGCAGTTCAAATGCGATTGCATGGAGTACGTCTTCCGGAGCGACACTTGGATTAGCCAGATAAACACTTTCCACCTTTTCAGGCAGCAAAGTCTGAAGCATGCGACAAAGCATGGTTTTGCCACTACCTACCTCTCCAACCACCTTGATGATGCCTTCGCCAGTCGTAATGGCATAAATCAAGGCATCAAGCACGGCTCCTCGATTACCTCCAGAAAAGAAGAATTCAGTGTTGGGTGTTATTTTGAATGGCGGCTGTTTCAGGCCAAAATGAGCGTAATACATAAGGGAAAATCAATCCTTGAAATCTTCGTGATTTTGCATACGGCTATAAAGCGTGGTGCGATTGATTCCCAACAATTTGGACGCCTGACTCAGATTACCATGCGTAATCTTCAGCGCAGCATCCACATAGGCCTTTTCCCAGTTTTTTAACACAACATCCAAATTGACATTCGCCTGCATCTGCAAATGGCGCTGTGCATAATTTGACAATGTGTGATCATCAGCCAGTAAAGGAATATCACCCATGGCTTCCATGGACTGAACGAGGTCGAGTTCAGCCGATAGCTGTATATCGCTCAAGGTCTGACCAGCATACTTTGCTATCAAGCGAATAATGATATTTCGCAACTCTCGTACATTGCCAGGGAAGTGATAGGTGAGCCAGCGTTGTGTTGCCTTTGCATCAAATTCAAATGGCTTTTGCGCTGTTTCCCGAGCATAAAAATTACGAAAATGTTCAAGCAGCAGCAAACGGTCTTCTTCCAACTCACGCAACGGGGGAACACGTACGGTGAACACACTCAACCGGTGGTAAAGATCAATACGAAAACGCCCTGCACGTACTTCTTCCCGCAGATCGCGATTGGTTGCTGCCACGATTCTGGCCTTACTTTTACGGGTTTGTGTCTCGCCTATGCGTTGATATTCACCATTTTCCAAGACCCGTAGCAGCTTAGCCTGCATCTCCATCGGCAACTCACCGATTTCATCTAGAAACAGCGTACCCTCGCCAGCATCTTCGAAATAACCGGTATTCACTCCGGCAGCTCCAGTAAAAGCCCCCTTGGTATGGCCGAACAATATGGACTCTGCCAATGTAGGAGAGATGGCTGCACAATTGACTGATAAATAAGGCTGCGCAGAACGCTGACTGAGCCTATGCAGGCAATTTGCCACTAATTCCTTGCCACTTCCTGACTCGCCCTCAATCAACACCGGAAAAGGTGCATCAGCAAATTGGCCAATCTGGGTGCGCAAGGTCTGCATCGGCAAACTTTCACCTTGCAGACCGCATGCATCCTGCTTTTTCTCCTCGCCAAGCTCTGCATCCTGCAATTTGAGTGCATTTTGTAAGAGCTCACGCAGACGTTCTACATCACAAGGCTTGGGGATAAAATCAACAGCACCCAATGCAAGGGCGTGTTTAACATTCACATCTTCATTCTGGCCAGAGAGCACAAGAATTTTCATGGTGGGAGAGTGTGCCAGCAACTCCCCTATCACCTTGAAGCCTTCATCGGGCTTATGTGGCACTGGCGGCAAACCCAAGTCAACCAAGGCCAGGGAAGGTGGCGCATCTAGCTGACGCAACAGACTTTTGGCTTGTGCTCTTGATTCTGCAACATATACATCAAAAGATTTGCTGAGTACGTAGTGCAACGTATCAGTGATAAGAGGATCATCATCAATAATGATTAGGACAGGTAACTGTGCAGCCATTCATTAAACTTTCTTATATGCACTTGGAATTAAAAACATTTTAATTCATGCCGCTAGCATAGCGCTATGCCGCATAGTGTCAATCATTTAAGAAAATTTAACAGGAAGAAACTGGGGTGGCTGATGGGGCTCGAACCCACGACAACTGGAATCACAATCCAGGGC
>CAYXMC010000266.1:0-2724 GCA_964466095.1 uncultured Methylophilaceae bacterium
GCGGCAAGCTGGGATGCAGCCCGGCAAATGCTGTGGCATTGGCTTCACAACGAGGCAACCCATCACTGGTAAATGCTGATTTGAATAGCTTGACCGCAACGGTCTCATATTGACCATCAGGCCGCAGCCATTCTGCTTCATGGATGGTTCCAGAGGCGCCTTCACCCAATTTCTGCTTGATCTTTAATGAGTTCCACGCCACTAGCGGCGCATTTTGTTGGCTGGCTAATGCTGACTCATCACTTTCGCTAAACGGGTTGCCTGCATAGGCCAGCCAGCTGAGCCTAGGCAGAGAAAATAAATATTGTGGAAGTTCAGCAAGTTGATTAGCAGAGATACGCAGTAATTCAAGGTTAGTGCAACGAGCCAGTGAGCTTGGTAGTTTGCTCAAGCGATTGCCTGCCAACATCAGCTTTTGCATTTGCAGGCAGTTACCGAGATTGTCTGGAAGAGTCGCGATTTGATTGTCCGTCAGTATGAGCCAGCGCAGGGTGTTAGTCGGCAGTGATGCGGACGCTACAGTTTTGATTTTGTTGGCTTTAAACCCAATCATGCTGAGCTTGGGGCAAAGTCCAAGGCATTCTGGTAGCTGGCTAAACTGATTGTTAGAACAAAACAGAATACGCAGCTTGTGCAGGCGAAATAAATCGTCTGGCAAGCTATCCAGATGGTTACCTGAAAGGTCAAGGATCTCTAGCGTATCTGCAAGCCGGAATATCTCTTCTGGAAATGCTGTTAGATTTTCACGCAGAGTAAGTCTGGTGGTGCCATCCAGCTTGCCAGCCTTTAGTGCGGCTAGAGATTGTTGTACGGTTTTTTCCATATGGAATTAAAAAAATTGGGGCTATGCGCCCCAATCTGTGATTGCAATAAAGAAGATATCAAAGCTTAATGATGACCAAGGACTTCGCCTTCTTTCAACTTGTATTTGGTGCCGCAATACGGGCACATTGCTTTGCCACTGGCAGCAATATCAAGGAAAACGCGCGGGTGTGAACACCACAGCGCGACTTCCTTGGTTGGGCAGTGCAGCGGCAAGTCCTTTGCTGTTACTTCAATTTCCTTGATTTCACCTGCCATGATCGCCTCGCTTATACCAGTGTCAACCAGTCCATGTGCTTGGCAGAACGACCATGCACGACATCAAAATAGAGACTTTGCAGTTTTTCAGTAATCGGGCCGCGTTTGCCTTCACCAATTGCACGATTATCCAGTTCACGGATAGGCGTGACTTCAGCTGCAGTGCCAGTAAAGAAGGCTTCATCTGCGGAATAGACTTCATCACGTGTGATGCGTTTTTCAACCACTTGCAGGCCAATTTCTGCTGCCAATTGCACGATTGTGTCACGCGTGATGCCTTCTAGAGCACTGGTGAGATCAGGGGTGATCAACTTGCCGTTGCGTACGATAAAGATATTCTCACCAGAGCCTTCAGCAACAAAGCCATCTACATCCAGCAACAAGGCTTCATCGTAGCCATCTTGCGCTGCTTCCTGGTGGGCTAGAATGGAATTCATGTAGTTGCCGTTGGCCTTGGCTTTGCACATGGTGATGTTGACATGGTGACGCGAGAAAGAGGATGTCTTGACGCGGATGCCATTCTTGATGGCTTCATCACCCATGTACGCACCCCAAGTCCAGGCAGCTACGATCACGTGGGTAGACAAAGTCTTGGCAGAAATGCCCATGGCTTCCGGGCCGTAAAACGCCATCGGGCGCATGTAAGCAGATTCCAGATTGTTTTCGCGAACTGCAGCCTTCTGGGCTTCCATGAGCGTAGCCTTATCAAACGGCATCTTCATGCCTAGGATATGGGCAGAGCGGAAAAGGCGGTCGGTATGTTCTTTCAGGCGGAAGATCGCTGTGCCCTTGTCGGTCTTGTACGCACGGACGCCCTCGAACACGCCCATGCCGTAATGCAGGGTGTGAGACAAGACGTGGGTGGTGGCATCGCGCCAGTTCACCATTTTACCGTCATACCAAATTAGACCATCGCGGTCAGCCATTGATTTGGCCATAGCCATCTTACCTTTCAGAAATAAAGCAAAGCCTTAATTGTAAACGTAAGGCCTTGTTCTTGAACAGCCAGAAATAGGATTTTGTCAGCAGAATGTCCGGATAGACAAGGAAATGCTGACTAAATGCAGTTGGATTTCACACCCGGTGGCAATTTCATGCCGAAGTTCAGCATCAGGCTTGCGTTCGCATCTCCTGAGTTTTGTTCCGTCGTTGGCGTGCAATCATCTGCAGCTTGGTCACCGTTGTTTTGCGCGTTGTCATTGCTACCCGCACTAGTTGGCTGCAGACTCAGTACCAATATTGATGCGGCCGGTTTATCAAATTGAGGTGTCAGTAAACTGCCAAGACCAGCAAGATCGCGAGGTGTACTTGCACTAGGCCTTGGTGCGGGCGGTACTGGCGTCGGATTCACTTGATTAGGCAGTATGGAAAAACTGTTTGCTACATACGTCACACTATAGTTGCTACCAGCATTCAAAGTGTTTAAGTTGATTTGATACTGCCCGACAGTTTCCCCGCTACTCCGGCCAAGCGCTCCAGTCAGTACATCAGAATTGACCAGTCCCAAGCCGCCAATTGTGAATGTGAATATAGGATCGCTACTTCCGGCCAATTTAGATTGGCCAGGATTTGCTGTGATGATAATACCTCTGGCGGTAATCACGGCGGCATCACTGGCGGTCGCGTCAGCCAGACTATAGTTGC
>CAYXMC010000267.1:0-2693 GCA_964466095.1 uncultured Methylophilaceae bacterium
AGCGTGAGCGCCGCCGCCAAGGTCATGCACGTGACCCAGCCCACGGCCTCGATGCAGCTACGCGAGGTGTCGCAGGCCGTGGGCGTGCCGCTGTACGAAGTGGTGTCGCGCCGCGTGTACCTGACCGAGGCCGGGCAGGCACTGGCCCGCACGGCGCGCGCCATTGCCGGTGAGTGGGATGCGTTTGAGCAAGGCATTTCGGGCGCCAAGGGCCTGACCAGTGGCCGGCTCAAGGTGGCGGTGGTGAGCACCGCCAAATACTTCGTCCCCCGTTTGCTGGGCAGCTTTTGCAAACTGCACCCGCAAATCGACATTTCTCTGGAAGTGCTCAACCGCGACCATGTCATCACGCGCCTGCGCGCCAACCAGGACGACCTTTACGTGATGTCCATGCCCCCCGGGGATTTGCCGCTGGAGGACCAGATCCTGATGCCCAATCCGCTCGTGGTCATTGCCTCTGCAAGCCACCGGCTGGCCGCCAGAAAACGGGTGACGCTGGCGCAGTTGCAGGGCGAGCGGTTCATCTTGCGCGAGAAAGGCTCAGGCACCCGCGAGACTTTTGACCGTGCATTTCAAAACGAACACTCCAAACTCAAAATAAGGCTGGAGCTGGAACATACAGAAGCTATCAAACGGGCTGTTGAATCTGGCCTAGGCATAGGTTGCATCTCCCGCTTGGCGCTGAAAGATGCTTTCCGTAGAGGCAGTCTGGTGCCAGTATCTACGCCTAATCTCAATTTACAGCGCATGTTCTATTTTCTATGGCACAAGCAGAAATACCAGACAAATGGCATGCGTCTTTTTATCCAAGCCTGCCAAGACTTTACCCAAGGGGTAGAACGCAGCGACCAGATCGCGCTACCCGAAATCGCATAAGGTTGAACACATGAGCACCATAAAAAGAGATGTCATGCACTACGACGTGCTAATCGTAGGGGCAGGCCCTGCCGGGCTTGCTGCTGCTATCCGGCTCAAGCAGCGAGCTGCACAAAAAAACATGGAGCTAAGTGTCTGCGTGCTGGAAAAAGGTGCCGAGGTAGGCAGTCATATCCTTTCTGGCGCTGTGCTAGACCCTTCAGCCCTGAATGAATTACTGCCTGACTGGAAGTCCCATGGCGCACCACTGCAGACTAAAGTGACCGCTGATGAGTTTTACTTCTACACAGCAAGGCGCGCACTAAAATTCCCAGGCTGGGCTTTGCCGCCATTGATGACAAATCACGGCAATTACATCATCAGTTTAGGTGATCTGTGCAAATGGCTGGGGCAACAAGCAGAAGAGCTTGGCGTGGAAATTTATGCCGGATTTAACGCCAGCGATCTGCTGTATAACGAAAACAATCGGGTATTGGGTGTCATCACCGGTGACATGGGAGTCAGCCAGAGCGGAGAGCCGGGCCCCGGCTATACACCCGGCATTGAGATTCGCGCCAAATATACGCTGGTAGCAGAGGGTACACGCGGATCACTAACCAAGCAGTTGGAACAGAAATTTGATTTGCGCAAAAACGCCAGCCCACAAAAATATGGGTTGGGCTTCAAAGAGGTCTGGCGCATCCAACCGGAACATCATCGCAAAGGCTTGGTGCAGCACTCCCTTGGCTGGCCGTTGGATAGCAATACCGGCGGCGGCTCTTTTGTTTATCACTATGGCGATCACTTGGTATCGTTGGGGTTTGTGGTGCATCTGGATTATGAAAACCCTCACCTGTCTCCCTATGACGAATTCCAGCAATTCAAGACGCACCCGCATATCCGGCAACTTCTAAAGGGCGGGAGTCGTTTAAGTTATGGTGCCCGCGCCATTAGCGAGGGTGGCGTGCAGTCAATGCCAGAGCTGATATTTCCCGGCGGAGCATTGCTAGGTTGCAGTGCAGGCATGGTTAACCTGCCACGTATCAAGGGTAACCATAACGCCATGAAATCCGGGATGCTGGCAGCTGATGCTGTGATTGATAGCCTGCTCAAGGATCAAGGCACCTCTGATCTGTTGCTGGCATATCCAGCAGCATTGCGCCAGTCCTCTATCTGGCAAGATCTTTACCCAGTGCGGAATGCAAAACCCATGCTATCCAGATTTGGTACTGTATTGGGGACAGCACTCACTGGATTAGAACTTTGGTTACAGCGTTTGGGTGTATCTCTACCATGGACATTACAGCATATGCAGCCCGACCATGCCTGCACTCGCCCGGCTTCCGAAATGCCTGAGAAGCAATATCCCAAGCCAGATGGGGTGTATACATTTGACCGTCTGAACTCCATCAATTTGAGCAATATCGCTCATGAAAGCAATCAGCCGTGTCATTTGCAACTCACTGACTCCAGCACACCTATCAGGATCAATCTCAAGACATTTGACGCCCCAGAACAAAGATATTGCCCGGCAGGGGTATACGAGATCGTTACCGAGAACCATGCACCAAGGTTGCAGATTAACGGGCAGAACTGCATACACTGCAAAACTTGCGATATTAAGGACCCAACTCAAAACATCAACTGGGTGCCACCAGAAGGTGGCAGTGGGCCTAACTATCTAGGCATGTAAACAAAAAAGCCGTGTCAATGACACGGCTTTTTCATCAATATCCAGAAAATTCCAGATAATAAATTTGGTAGGGTGTGCGGGGATCGAACCCACGACAAACGGATTAAAAGAACGATTATTAAAGTAAGGTTTATTTTAAATCAAA
>CAYXMC010000268.1:0-2653 GCA_964466095.1 uncultured Methylophilaceae bacterium
GGCTTAGTAGTTAGTGTCGCCGCTATGTGGGATATAGCCAGACATAGTGAACTCGAACAGCGGAGCTTCTTCCTGACCAACCTGACGGAAGCGGTAAGCATTGGCAACCAGCGTGCCTGATGTACCAGCTGTGTTCTTGGCTGGGCAACCGGATGCACTGGTGTTGCCACCACCACTACCATTCACACGAACATAGAACTGGGATGAGTCTGGCTTGGAGGTGCCATCATCATCTTCAGCGTTGTTGTCTGTGGTGAACTCAACCCAGTTGCTGCGGATTGCTGCGGACTGTTGGCCGGCAGTTGGCACAGGCAGAGGGCTGGACCAAGTGCTTACACCGTTGACGGCAGTGCCGCTGGCTGGTGCCGGAGTAGTCAGAGGGCGATGAACATAACCAGATGCCAGTACTTCGTCGTCAGCTTCATCAGCGCGTACTTGTACGGATGTGAATGCGCGACCAATACGGAAAGTGGCTTCATCAGACACTGTGGAATGGTAGTAACCAGCATCTACTGTCTTGGTACCAAAGCCACCACGGGCAAAACCGTTGAATTCAATCGTTTGAACACCTGGGGTGTTCAGGTCATAGTCAACTTCATACAGGGACAAGCGCAGACCATAAACGCAATCGTCAGAGTTGTTGAGGCTGGTACCGTTACCCCATACACGCTCTTCAATTTCACCAATGGTCACGTTGGTATTGTTGGTGTAGCTGTTGTTCATCACCAGCGGACGTACTGTCGTGATCAACGTGGTAGAGATGCTGGAGTCCGGGGATGTGTTTCTGCTACCGCCTGTAGGAATAACGTGACAGGCATCGGTTGAAGTCAAGGCACGGGTGGTTTCAGCAGAGCCGTAATTGCCAGTCGTATTACAACGCACATAGGCGGTGGTGCCGGTTGGCTGGTTGGTGCTAGGGGTGGAAATGGTAAAGCCACCGGTTGGCAGGTTAACCCATGCTGCCATTGCTTGTGGAGCTACAAAACTCAAACTGCCAGCTACTGCGATCTGCCCTAAAGTACTGAGCACTGCTGTATTAAGTGCAAGATTTCTCATGATTATCTCCGTGAGTTACAATTGGCAGGCATTTGTGGCTGCCCGCATCACCAATCAGAACCAATAGTTGGTAGAGCCTTCCAAGTCGCTACTTCTTACTGGGTCTAATGCTGCTGTGGGCGGCACACAAATGCCCCCTCACTGAAGTTCCTCCCTGATTTACTGAATCGACGGACGTCGCAAACAAGGCCGTTGCGCTGCCTTGTGGCCAGCACAAAAGCTGATTGAAATGATTTTTATCATTGAGCAAGCACATTCTTTTTTATTGTTATGGTGACCAGTGGCCCGGTCACGCATACCTCTCTTGATTGATGCAAGCTATATGGCAAGTAGCATGCCATACGATTTTTTGTTTGTATCTACATGATTTTTAATTGAAATTTATTTTTTTAAAAATAATGTGGTTCTGGATTTTGGTGGTTGAATAAAACCAGATGGTCTTCAGAGAACCAACTTTTGTGGCGTACCTGCCAACTCTGATTTTTTGTTTATTTGTATTAAATACTCAATAAATTCATTACCTTATTTTATTTTTTTTCGCAAAAAATGCCGCTGGCACTAGTTTTGCGCTTTTACCCTCATTCGTGCCCGCAAGAATTTATAAATACATGCGAGCCTGCAAGGAGGGGTGTTATGCAAGGCCAATTAGCTCAAAGCCATCAAGAGTCATTTATTCGTGCTTATCAATATCATCAGCGCGGCAGGTTTGCAGATGCAGAGAAACTTTATGACGAGATACTGAAAGAACAGCCAGACCATTTTGACGTCCTGCATTTAAAGGGGGTGCTGGCACTACAGACCAATCGCATTGCCCAAGGCGCCAAGTTGATACGTCAGGCTATAGGCGTTAATCCTAACGATGCAGTGCCGCATAACAATCTTGGTAATGCCTTGCTAGACCTCAGGCAGTATCGTGAGGCCATCAATCACTTTGATCAGGCCATCCGCCTCAAGCCAGATTTTGCCGAGGCGCATCTGAACAAAGGCAATGTAATGCTGGATATGAACCAGCCAGTACTGGCCATGCAGTCCTTTGATCGCGCGATTACGTTGCATCCTACCTATGCAGATGCCTATAACAATCGTGGCAATGCTTTGATAGCGATGGGCAAGCATGAAGACGCACTATTAAGCTTTGATCAGGCTATCAAGCTTAATCCCAGCTTGGTTGCGGCGTATAACAATCGCGGTAATGCATTACATAAACTCAAGCAGTTTGATGAGGCTGTGCAAAGTTTTGACCAGGCGCTGGCGCTCTTCCCCAATTATGTTGAGGCGCTGGTTAACAAGGGCAATGCCTTACATGCAGGCAAGCGTAATCAAGAGGCAATTCAAACATATAACCAAGCCATCCAGCTCAATCCCAATTTGCCAGAAGCCTATAACAATCGAGGTAACGCGCTGCTGGCTATGCAGATGTATAAAGCCGCACTGGAGAATTTCAACAAAGCTATTACCTTGAAGGCGGATTATGCCGACGCGTATGCCAACAGAGGCCAGGCGCTGATGCATTTGAAGCGTGAGCGGGATTCAATCAAGAGTTTTGATCAGGCGATTGCGCTCAAACCGGATACTGCTGAAAGCCACAATGCCAGAG
>CAYXMC010000269.1:0-2652 GCA_964466095.1 uncultured Methylophilaceae bacterium
GCCCTAACAGTGCGGTGATGGAGGTTGATGTCGCTAACCGTACAGTCAAGACTGAATTTGAGAGCATCAAGGCTGATGTGTTAAATGTCATTCCGCCACAGAAAGCTGGTAAACCAGTCCAAATGGTAGCTGCCAATAATGTGGACAAACGCTGGTGTGAGGTAGATTTTCTGACGTATGAATCCAAAGTAGTGCCTCATGTACATATCATTGGTGATGCTGTCTCTGCAGCTTTACCGAAATCTGCTCATATGGCTACATCGCAGGCACGCGTTTGTGCCGGAGCGATTGCTGCACTGATGGCAGGCCAGGCGCCAGATCCAGCGCCGGTTTTTGCCAATACTTGTTACAGCTATGTGACGGATAATATGGCAGTGCACGTGGCAAATGTTTATCGATATGACCCGGCAAAAAAAATCATGGTCTCTGCGGAAGGTGGCGGGGTCTCGGACAAGCCCAGTGTGCTTGAAGGCAGTTATGCACAAGCCTGGGCCAGAAACATCTGGTCAGATGTATTGAGCTGAGTATGCTGGAATTGCTGGCTTCAAAAATCGGGCATCTTTTGTCTATAGGCTTGTGCGGCTTGCCGATGATCGGTTGTGCCAATGTTGCCGAACTTAGTCCGCCACCTGCTGATGGCCGAATTGAGCTCAAGCTGCCTGATGGTTTTAAAGCCAATATTTATGCCCGTCTCAATGCGGCTAATAGCGATTTCTTCCGTGGTGCTAGATTTATGGCCTTTGGCCCAGATGGTCATCTGTATGTGGCGACGGGTATGGACAATCAGGTTTTAATGTTGCCAGACCGTAATCATGACGGGGTGGCAGATGAGACTGTGCTGGTGGCTGACAAGTTGAACGCGCCTAACGGATTGGTATTTGTTGATGGCAATTTGCTCGTTGCCAACCAGGATGGCGTGGTAAAACTGGAAAAGAGCGATGGCAAATGGCCTGCCAGCAAGGTTGTGCCATTTATTAGTGGTCTTGCAACTGGCGGGCACACCCTGAAAACCATCAAGCAGGGGCCGGACGGGTATCTTTACCTGAACGTCGGCTCTAGTTGTAATGTTTGTGTGGAGAATGATCCTACGCGTGCCACGATTTTGCGTTACTCAATGGATGGCAGGCCTGCAGGCGCGTTATTGACTGTTGGCCGACATGCTCAGAGCGCCGTGTGGGCGACAGGCCTGCGCAATTCTCAGGGCTTTGCCTGGCAGCCTAAGACCGGTGCCATGTATGCCACGAATAATGGCGCAGACATGCGCTCTGATAAAAAAGGCGGCAGTATCAATGATGACGTACCGCCAGAGCACTTGAACAAGGTAGAGGCTGGCAAGAACTATGGTTGGCCATATTGCTGGGGCAATCAGTTTGCGGATCCCAATTTTCCGTCACCTGCGGGTTATTGTGCTGGAACACAGCCCCCGGAAATCATGTTCGATGCACATTCCACACCTATCGGCATCACTTTTTTGAGTCAGGCACATGTGCCGGCAGAATTCAAAGATGACGCAATTGTTGCTCTGCATGGTTCATGGAATCGCAAGAATCCATCTGGGTACAAGCTGGTACGTGTGCGTTTCGAGCAGGATAAACCAGTTGAAGTGGTCGACTTTGCTACAGGCTGGCTCAACAAAAGCGCAGCATGGGGACGGCCAGTCGATGTAATAGTTGGCCCGGATGGTGCTATCTACGTATCTGATGACAGGGCCGGCATGGTCTATAGAATTACTTATGAAAAGCACTAAAAAGAAAGGCAGACGCATGATGAAAATCAGGAATATTTTCGCAGCCTTATTGGCAACTAGCATGTTGGCTTCTCCAGTTTTGTATGCTGAGGAAACAGCCACTTCAGCCAAAATGCTGATGTATATCCACCCGCAGGAGTACAACAGTTCGGTCAAGCTCTGGCAGTACTATCGAGATTACTGGTTCACACAAGGCCCGATCGTTGAAGATGCAGCATTGAGAGTGATGGGAAAGGAATTCGGTGATGCTGCGATGTGCGATAGTAACCAGATTGCCAGCAATGTGCTGGTGTGGCTGCGACCGAAGATTTTCTATAATCCGCAAATGCAGATGTATCACGGCAAAATCACGGCTGTTGCCTACACAGCTAGTGGCAAGCCTATTGCCACATATGTGGGCGAGGCCAGCAAGCGCGGCTTTCTTGATGTGCAAGCAGAAAAACAGATCAAGGAAGTCTACGACAATACAATGCTTGCAGTAGCAGACAAGATGAAAGCTGACAGCAATTTGCTGGCTGCGATGAATACACCAGCCGTAGCCAATGAAACCAAAACACCATGCTCCATGGTGACTCTGCTGCCACCATCTAAAGTGCAGTTTATGTCATTTTGAAAATAACAAGCTTGAGGGAGAAATAATGAAAAAAATTGCATTGATTCTGATGTTGCTTTTGAATCAGCAGGTGTTTGCTCATGACGCCAAGGTATTCAAAGGTTTCAAAACTCCAGAATCTGTTGTGTCAGCCAAGGATGGTCGCGTGTTCGTGTCCGAGATCAATGAGTTCGGAAAAGATGGTGACGGTCAAATCAGTGTCATTGAGCCTAATGGTAGAGTTCGCGTTTATGCCACCGGCATGGATGACCCTAAAGGTCTGGCGATGCACGGTGAAAATCTTTACGTGGCG
>CAYXMC010000270.1:0-2650 GCA_964466095.1 uncultured Methylophilaceae bacterium
TCAATCTTTCCAGCTTTTGCCCGCGCTGACTGCATTGGAGAATGTGGCATTGCCCCTGCAGCTGGCTGGCAAGTCACAAGCTCAGGATCAGGCGATGCAGGCGTTGGTACGTGTCGGTCTAGAGCATCGTTTGAATCATTATCCCAAGCATCTTTCAGGTGGCGAGCAGCAAAGGGTGGCGCTGGCGCGCGCATTTGCGCCACAGCCTTCATTGCTGTTCGCCGATGAGCCTACCGGTAATCTGGATGCGGCTACCGGGCACAAAATCATAGACCTGCTGTTCAACTTGAATCATGAGTACGGCACAACACTGGTGCTGGTTACGCATGACATGCAACTGGCAAACCGTTGCCAGCGTCGTCTGCAGTTATTGGATGGCAAGCTGGAGGAAATTGCCTGATGCTGAGTTTCTCTCTAGGCTGGCGACAATTCCGTAGTCTCTGGCATGCCGGTGAATTCAAGGTGTTGCTGGCTGCTTTGGTATTGGCGGTGACGGCGACTACGACAGTCAGCTTTTTCACCGACCGAATTAACTCTAGCCTCCATCGTCAGGGCAATATCCTGCTGGGCGCTGATCTGGTCATTTCTGCTGACCATCCATTGCCGGATATCTATCTGCAGGAATTGCAAGCGCGACAGATCCGAAACTCAGAGACCATGGAATTTCCGAGCATGGCAATCAACGGTGATAAAAGCCAGCTGGCGGAAATCAAGGCAGTGCAGGCAGGCTTCCCGCTGAGAGGGGATCTTGCTGTTAGTCATCAACTGCATGGTGTTGCCAAAATAGCGATGGGTGTGCCGCAGCCTGGCGAGGTTTGGATAGAGCCAAGGCTTGCCAATCAGCTGCAAGTTGGGGTGGGTGATAGCTTGGAACTTGGAAGTCGGCAATTTAGGGTGACGGCTATCCTGCAACGTGAATCTTCACGAGGTGGCGATTTATTTAGCATTGCACCGCGTCTGATGATGAATTACGCCGATGTGGTTTCTACAGACCTGATTCAATACGGAAGTCGCGTCAAATACCAATTGCTGGCCGCTGCTGAATTCTCAGCTATTCGTGATTACGCAAGCTGGGCAAAGCCAAAACTGAGGCGTGGTGAGCGGCTGGAAGATATTGAAAGTGCGCGCCCAGAAATGCGTTCTGCATTGGAAAAGTCTGCACAGTTCCTGGGCTTGGCCGCAATGGTTGGTGTGATCCTCAGTATGGTTGCGATGTATCTTGCCAGTATGCCTTATTTGCAGAAAAGCCTTGATCAATACGCCTTGATGCGCTGCTTTGGAGCTTCCAGACAGTTGATCGTCCGCATACTGCTAGTACAAACCCTATGTCTTGCTATTCTGGGCAGTTTGCTTGGCTGTCTGCTGGCTTATCTGGCCCAGACCGGGTTGGCCTACCTGGCTGGCGTCCTGTTCATGGAAAACCTGCCAGAACCCGGCTGGACGCCGCTGCTGGGTGGCATGGTAGTGGGTCTTGCTACCTTACTTGCTGTGCTTTTGCCTGCGTTGCAAGCATTAAGTGATGTCCCTGCCTTGCGCGTCTTGCGTCGTGACTTGGAGGGGGGTGCTGCCAACAGCGCGATATTATTTGGCCCTGCTGCATTGGTGCTGGCTTTACTGGTGCTCTGGCATGCTCAGGACTGGAAGCTGGCGGTTTATACCTTGCTTGCGCTGATGGCACTGTGTGGCGTGATAGGCGCGCTTGGCCTGCTATCATCGCGCTATTTGTCATCTGGGATGAATGGAAATTTCAGTATCTGGAAACTGGGAATTGGTAATTTGCAAAGGCGTTCCGGTTTAGTAGTGGTGCAGGTGCTAGGTTTTAGTCTGGGTCTCATGGCCTTGATGCTGCTTGCCTTGGTGCGCACTGATTTGCTACACAACTGGCAGGCATCACTGCCAGCCAATGCGCCCAATCGCTTCATCATCAATATCCAGCCTGAGCAGGTGCAAGCAGTTAGCGAGTTTTTTCTTACGCACGGCGTGCAAACGCCGGATATTTTCCCCATGGTACGTGGCCGTTTGGTCAGTATTAACCAGCAGGCGTTGGATTCCAGCCGCTACAAGGACGACAGAGCTAGGCGTCTTGCCGAAAGAGAATTCAATCTATCCTGGGCGCAGCATATGCAATCTGACAACACCTTGCTGGCAGGGCGTTGGTGGCAGCAACATGAAGCTGGTCAGCCCATGCTCTCTCTGGAGCAGGGTATTGCTGACGCATTGAACATCAGGCTCGGCGACAAGCTCGAATATGATATTGCTGGTAACCGTATAGAGTTGACAGTGAGCAGTCTGCGCAAGGTGGAGTGGGACACTATGCGAGCCAATTTTTTTGCAGTTACTCCACCCGGTGTGCTGAATGACTATCCGGCGAGTTATATCACCAGCCTCTACCTGCCGTTGGGCAAACAAGACGCGCTTAATCAATTACTGAGAAAATTTCCTAATCTGACCGTGATAGATGTAGCGGCTCTGATGCAGCAGGTAAGAGGTGTCATGAACAAGATGACCTACGCAGTTGAGTATGTATTCGGTTTTACCATATTGGCGGGGTTTGCTGTGCTTTATGCGGCTGTGGTTGCAACGCGTGATGACCGTGTACGTGAGGCCACATTACTGCGTGTACTTGGGGCCTCACGACAACAGGTAAGTC
>CAYXMC010000271.1:0-2648 GCA_964466095.1 uncultured Methylophilaceae bacterium
GCTTCAGAGAGGGGTTTTTCTAGGATTGCATCAATACAGGCTGTCGTTGAAGCCACTTTTCTGACCGACTTTAGGGCTGGCCCTGGTGAAGCAATCGCAATAATGGCTGCTTCTGGGCATATCAGGCGTATGGTGTTGCAGATAATCAAACTATCAGGATGCTCAGAATGGTAGTTGAAGATCACGAGATCGGGGCATGCGCTTTGTATGGTTTCCGGTAAATCCAGCGCTGAGCGGACATGTCTGACAGAGGTCAAGGCCATTCTTGCCAATACATCCAGAATGAGTGTGCTGGTGTAGTCATCACTATCAAACAGGATCAGGTTGGCATTTTCTATCTGCATCGTCTGCATAAATGATTGCTAAGGTAAATTGAGTCAGCGATTTGAAAATTGATTTGCAAATAAATTCACAATGACTCGTTAAATTTATGCCACGCCACATTTCTGTTATGCCATCAACTAATGCAGCCTGATCTATCTGCCGGTTTTTGATGCGCATAGCCTAATGAGTGAATTAAGCAGGCTTTTACCCGCCTAATGTCACCTTTGTTATTGCCACAGAGCCTCTAATATAGGCACAAGTTTTCATGGATTAAGTTGGTGAAGACGAGTTCTGGTGGTATTCCCAATTGCATCTGGCAATAGACTGAATGCAAGTGAGAACAGCCCGCCAGTCCAGTATTGACGCGCTATGGAGGCTTATCATCATTTGAAAGTTAATCGCTGAAATCTGCCTGATTAAAGTTTTAAAAATCAAGGCCGAAATCAGCATCATGCGGGTTTGCTATCGCTAGAAACTCTGGGAAACAAAATCGATTACCGCACTAAATTTTCCCGAAATGCTTCCGATAACAGATACAACAGCAGCGATTTCGCTGTTAGGCAACAGGCAAGAATTCGCATCTGAAATTAACTTAAATTGAAGGAGAACTAAAATGGCTGCAGTAATCAACACCAACGTAGCATCACTTAACACTCAACGTAACCTGAGCTCTTCCCAAAGCGCTCTGAATACTTCGATCCAACGCTTGTCTTCCGGCTTGCGTGTGAACTCCGCCAAGGACGACGCTGCTGGTCTGGCAATTGCCACCCGCATGGATGCACAAGTTCGTGGTCAATCCGTTGCGATCCGTAACGCAAACGATGCGATTTCTTTCGCACAAACTGCTGAAGGCGCACTGGGTAAATCTTCTGACATTCTGCAACGTATGCGTGAACTGGCTGTACAAGCTGCTAACGCGACTAACGGTACAGATGACTTGGCTAACCTCGATGCTGAATATCAACAACTGTCTGCTGAAATCACCCGTATCGGTGCAGCTACACAGTTCAACGGTACTGCAGTATTCGGTGGTGCAGCTCGTGAATTCCAGGTTGGCGCAAACAACACTGCTGATGACCGTATCTCTGTTGCTGCAGTGACTGCTCCAACAACACCAGCTGGTGACCTGACTTCCGTAGCTAACGCCCGTACAGCGATTGACGATATCGATGATGAACTCGATGCGATCAACACCTCCCGCGCAACTCTGGGTGCTGTACAAAGCCGCTTTGATGCAACTATCAGCAACCTGCAAGTTTCTGTAGAGAACCAGTCTGCTGCCAAGTCCCGCATCATGGATGCTGACTACGCAAGTGAAACTGCCAACATGACACGCGGCCAGATCCTGCAACAAGCTGGTACAGCAATGCTGGCTCAGGCTAACCAGTTGCCAAACAATGTGCTCACCTTGCTGAGAGGCTAAGCAACAAACTGGTAAGTAGTGCAATGCTCACAGGATTAGCGATAGTCCTGTGAGTTTTTACAAAGGAGTTTGATTATGTCGATAACCTCATTGAACGGCTATACCGCTGCTGGTGGGTTGTTGTCACAAAAAACAACTGCCGAACCTGTAACACAAGTTAAACCTGTGAAATTGCCAATGGAAGCTCAGAACACTGCATATGCTGCAGAAAGGACGCCAACCAACGCTGAGTTGGAAGAGGCAGTCAAGAAATTGAATGACTTTATTTCACCAGCTTTGCAAACCATCCAGTTTGCAATGGATGAAGAATCCGGCAAGGTCATTGTGAAGGTGATAGATACAGAAACCAATCGTGTTTTGAGGCAAATCCCGAATGCAGAAGCACTGTCCATTTCTCAGACTTTGGACAGAATTCAGGGTTTGGTCATCAAACAAAGCGCTTGATTTAACTTAAATAGGACGGTTGTATGGCAATTACCTCAGCAGGTATCGGCTCTGGCATAGATGTGGAAACCATCGTCAGTGGATTGATGAATGTCGAGCGTATTCCTTACAACACCCTGTCCACACAAAAAACCGAGATACAGTCTCAAATCTCGGCCTTTGGCACGCTGAAAAGTTCTTTATCCACTTTTCAGACTGCCTTGGGCAACCTGACTACACTGTCCAAATTCAATGCGCAGAAGATTACTTCCGGCGACAGTTCTGTATTTACTGCCACCTCCACGGGCAATGCCTCGGTAGGGGATTATTCCCTCAAGGTTACCCAGCTGGCGCAATCACACAAGCTTTCAGTCGGTGGTTTCAGCAGCACTGCAGATACGGTGGGTACAGGTTCCATCACTATCACTCTGGGCACTTACACCTCAGGCGATAATACTTTTGTTGCTAATGCCAGCAA
>CAYXMC010000272.1:0-2630 GCA_964466095.1 uncultured Methylophilaceae bacterium
GATTAAGGCTGCTAACAAGTACGGCAAGAAGGCACAAGTTGACCTGATTAATGTTGCTGACAAGGTTGCACGTACCAAAGAAGTTGCTGCTGCTGGCGCACACATCATTGGTATTCACACTGGTCTGGATCAACAAGCTGCTGGTCAAACTCCATTTGCAGACTTGGCTGCGGTTGCTGGCCTGAATCTGGGCGTGGACATTTCCGTAGCTGGTGGCGTGAAGGCTGCTACTACTGCACAAGTGCGTGATGCTGGTGCTACCATCATCGTTGCTGGTGCTGCTATTTACGGTGCTGCTGATCCAGCTGCTGCTGCTGCTGAAATCACTGCTATCGCTCATGCCGGTTCTACTGGCGGCGGTCTGTTTGGCTGGTTGAAGAAACTGTTCAGCTAATTCAGGCATTAAAATAAAAACCGCTGCAAAACTTCAAAACCGTTTTGCGGCGGTTTTTAATTTGTAACTTAAGAAAGTAATAGAATTTCTCATGCGCATTGCAGAAGTCAGTCGTAATACTCTGGAAACCCAGATATCTGTCTCCATCAATCTTGATGGCACAGGTGTCTCCAAATTATCTTCCGGACTCGGTTTTCTTGATCACATGATGGATCAGATTGCCCGTCATGGCATGATGGATATTACTGTGGAAGCCAAAGGCGACCTGCATATTGATGCGCATCACACGGTAGAAGATATTGGTATTACCTTGGGTCAGGCTTTTGCCAAGGCGATAGGAGACAAGAAGGGTGTGCGTCGTTATGGGCACTCCTACGTGCCTCTAGATGAGGCTTTGTCGCGCGTTGTGCTTGATCTTTCCGGACGACCAGGTCTGGAGTTTGGAGTGGAGTTCACGCGTGCCCGCATCGGTGACTTTGATGTAGATCTGATACACGAATTCTTTCAGGGCTTTGTAAACCACGCTCTGGTCACATTGCATATTGATAACCTGCGTGGTGACAATGCGCACCATCAGGCCGAAACTATTTTCAAGGCATTTGGCCGCGCTTTGCGCATGGCTGTTGAGCTGGACTCCCGTATGGCGGGCATCATGCCTTCAACAAAAGGTAGTTTATAGTCTTTCTAGTCTGTAGTTTTTTCAGAAAAATATCATGATTGATATCGCGGTCGTTGATTACGGCATGGGTAATTTGCGTTCTGTCTCCAAAGCATTGGAGCATGTCGCACCAGATAAGCGAGTTGTAGTGACCAGCAACCCTGCTGATGTAGAGGCTGCGGAGCGGGTGGTTTTCCCGGGGCAGGGAGCCATGCCGGATTGCATGCGCGAACTGGAATCTCGCGGATTACGTAATGCCGTGGTTAGTGCCTCCAGAGATAAACCTTTTCTAGGCATATGTATCGGCTTGCAATTGTTGTTTGAGCACAGCGAAGAAGGTGATGCTGCAGGTCTTGGCATACTAGCCGGTAAAGTTAAGCGATTTGCTGCCGAAGAAATGCATGATAATCAGGGTAATAAGCTTAAAGTGCCACATATGGGCTGGAACCAGGTATACCAGACCAAGTCCCACCCGATGTGGATGAATATTCAGGATGGTGAGCGCTTTTACTATGTGCACAGCTATTATGTCTCGCCGCAAGATCCCAGTCTGGTCTGCGGAGTGACAGATTATCCCAAGGCCTTTACTGGGGTGGTGGCTCGCGATAACATTTTTGCTGTGCAGTTCCATCCTGAAAAAAGTCAGCATGCAGGATTGCAACTTTTATCCAATTTTGTCCAATGGAATGGACGCCCTTAAATTTCAATTTAGTTTAATGACATCATGCTAATTATTCCCGCCATTGATTTAAAAGACGGTCACTGTGTACGTTTGAGGCAAGGTCTGATGGAAGATGCGACCGTATTATCCGAAGACCCTGGTGCTATGGCCCGGCATTGGGTAGATCAGGGTGGTCAGCGCCTACATCTGGTCGACCTCAATGGAGCTTTTGCTGGCAAGCCTGTCAACGAAGAGGCCATAAAATCTATAGTCAGTGCGGTTGGTGGTGAAATACCAATCCAATTAGGTGGTGGTATTCGTGATCTGGAAACGATTGAGCGCTATCTGGATGATGGGATCGACTACATTATTATCGGTACAGCAGCGGTTAAAAACCCTGGCTTCCTGCATGAAGCTTGCTATGCCTTTCCAGGTCAGATCATGGTGGGACTTGACGCCAAGGATGGCAAGGTAGCGGTAGATGGATGGTCCAAACTCACTGGTCATGATGTGATTGATCTGGCCAAGAAGTTTGAAGATTATGGTGTAGAAGCTGTGGTCTACACCGATATTGGTCGGGACGGCATGTTGAGTGGCGTCAATATCGAAGCTACGGTAGCTTTGGCACAGGCTTTGAGAATACCTGTGATTGCAAGCGGTGGTATCACTAATCTTGAAGACGTGAAGCGCCTGTGCGCAGTAGAGGATGAGGGCATCATAGGCGCTATCACTGGACGTGCGATTTACGAAGGCACCTTGGACTTTGCAGCTGCCCAAAAGCTGGCTGACGAATTGAGTGCTGGATGAGTCTTGCTAAGCGGATTATTCCCTGTCTTGATGTGACCGATGGTCGTGTCGTTAAGGGTGTCAATTTTCTGGAACTGCGCGATACAGGTGATCCAGTTGAAATTGCAAAA
>CAYXMC010000273.1:0-2629 GCA_964466095.1 uncultured Methylophilaceae bacterium
CCCAGCGCATACGGATGGTAAACGTTTCCGCAAATACGTGGAGTCTGAATTCAGACCAGCACTCGACAGATTCAAACCCGAAATCATCTTCATATCCGCTGGATTTGATGCTCATAAAAATGACCCATTGGCGCAGATTGAACTAGAAAAAGATGACTACGTATGGATCACTGAATTTATTAAGGATATCGCCCGCAAGCATTCCAGTAACCGCATTGTTTCGGTTCTGGAAGGCGGTTACCATTTGGAATCTCTAGCGGAAAGCGCAACAGCACATATCCGCACACTCGCTGAAATTTAATCACCATTCCCGGCCTATTAGTCGCTAATGGTACAATCCTGCCTATGCAAATAACCACACGTCTAGAATTTGATGCGGGCCACCGCATTCCCTGCCACAAAAGCCAGTGCCGCAATCTACACGGGCATCGCTATGCTATGGAAATTACGCTATCCGGCGATATTATTCAAAAAGAAGGTACTTCCGAACAAGGCATGGTAATGGACTTTTCTGACGTCAAAGCAATAGCCCGCAAAGCAGTCGTCGATGTATGGGATCACGCTTTTCTGGTCTATAAGGGCGACACAGAAGTGCTGGCATTCCTAAATTCCTTGCCTGGTCACAAGACTGTCATCATGAACAGTGTGCCAACTGCTGAGAACATGGCGGCAGAGGCATTCGCTATCCTCAAGAGCCAATATCATGACACCTATGGCAACCACCTAAAATTGGAACGTGTCAGGCTCTATGAAACCCCGAATAGCTGGGCCGACGCACTGGCTTAATGTTTAATCGGCGGTTTCTGCCTGCCACAAACAACTACCACTCTTGGCAAGCTTTTCGAGATATTCCTTATGAGCAGCCAGCTCGTCACTGTCGGCATGCACAACCACCAAGTGATGATTGCCTGTCGTGTAGGACTCGAAAGACTTGCTGGCAATGTCCTCATGAATATCCATCATCAGACTTTCCTGTCCACGAGTCATTGCCAAGTAGACATCTGCCAGCAATTCCGCATCCAGCAAGGCCCCGTGCAGAGTACGCTTGGAATTATCAATTCCATAATGCCGACATAGCGCATCCAGATTATTACGCTGTCCCGGACGCATTTCTTTGGCCATTTTCAGGGTATCGATAATCGTACTGCTGTATGTTTCCACGTTGGATTTTTCTATACGCCCCAATTCCGCATTGAGAAAGCCCACGTCAAATGGCGCATTGTGGATAATCAGTTCGGCATCTTGAATAAAATCAAGAAATTCATCTACAACGTCATGAAAACGTGGCTTATCCTGCAAAAACTCCAGTGTAATACCGTGGACTTCTTGTGCTGCAGGGTCAATCTCTCTATCCGGGTTAAGGTAGATATGAAAATGATTATGGGTAATACGTCTATTTATGACTTCTATCGCGGCGATTTCAATAATACGGTGCCCCTGTGCCGGATATAAGCCTGTAGTTTCAGTGTCCAGAAAAACCTGTCTCATGATTGCCCTCTTTATTTCTCAAACTAGGCCAGCACTTGTGCCACACCCTGATTCGCCAAGGCATCAGCCCGCTCATTGCCGGCCAGGCCGGCATGCCCCTTTACCCACACCCACTCAAGCTTGTGCTGTTGCACCAATTGATCCAACTGCTTCCAGAGATCGTCATTCTTGACTGGTTTTTTGTCACTGGTCTTCCAGCCGCGACTTTTCCAGCCATGAATCCATTCTGTAATCCCTTTCTGCACATAGACAGAATCCGTATAAATCCTTGCCTCACAAGGGCGCTTGAGTGCTTCCAGCGCGCGAATCACCGCCGTTAGTTCCATACGATTATTGGTCGTTTCAAGCTCACCACCATAAATCTCCTTCTCACGGCCGTCATAGCTCAACCACGCTCCCCAGCCACCTGGGCCTGGGTTTCCCTTGCAAGCCCCATCAGCATATATTTCTATCAATTTTTCTTTATTGCTCATACTGCTTCTTCTGATGATCAGTTTTTTGTGATGATACGCTGATAAATCCGGGTTTCAGACTGGATTTTTTCCAGTTTGGTTTGATCAGCCGCATTCCCGCGACGCGTTTTTTGGCAATAACAAAATACACTCCACCCATCATTGGCCACCAACGGCGGCCAGATTTATCCATGAAATCGAAACGCTTTAGCCATCCCGGCTTACTGAATGGCGGCACAAAGCACTGCGTACTGGTCTGCACGACTTCAAAACCAAGCAAGGCAAGCCAGTCCTTGATCCTAAGCAGGCTAAGAAAATTTCCATCCCAAGGATAATCATGCTGGCGACTGAGCACGCGACGCATGCCCCAAGCACTAAAGGGATTAAAACCGCTGATTATGATGTGCCCTTCTGGCACAAGCACCCTTTCGGCCTCTCGCAGCACCTGATGAGGCTGCTCGCTGAATTCAAGCGCATGAGGCAGTACCAGAAGATCGATACAAGAAGAAGCCAGAGGTAATTGCGCAGCTTCGCAGAGAATGATGCCTTCAGCTTCATCTACTCGAATCAACTGTGGCATCCGTGAGTTACGCAAGCAATCCATCTCAAGCAAACCAACCTGCATGGCATTAAAACCGAATATATTACTGACGGACCCGTCAAAAAAAGCCGTCTCCTCAGCCTGTATA
>CAYXMC010000274.1:0-2613 GCA_964466095.1 uncultured Methylophilaceae bacterium
GAATTTTGTCCCAGAGCGGAATAAGCCTCGAAATCAAGACTGTCCTCGGTTAAGTCCTGGGCACAATCATACACCGGAAGATGGTGCCAATCCACCACCAGACTCTCGTAATAAATGGCAAGGGCCGCCTGCGCGTGGAGGCTCTGCCATGCGCATGTTCCCCACCAAGCCTTTGATGGTTGGGGTATTTGTTAGCTTCTTGTTTGCTGCACTATTGGCCTGGTATTTTGCTAAACCTATTCGTAGCCTACGCACTGCCTTTGCTGAAGCCGCTGATGGACACCTGGATGTGCGCGTTAGCAAGGAAATGGGTAGCCGCAGTGATGAACTGACCGATCTGGGACGAGAGTTCGATTCCATGGCAAGCCGCTTGAGCAGTTTGATTCAGGGGCAGACACGTTTGCTGCATCATGTCTCTCATGAGCTACGCTCACCTTTGGCGCGTATGCAAATGGCCCTAGGTTTGGCTCGGCAGAGCGAAGAAAAAATACCTTCGTCTCTTGAGCGTATTGAGCGTGAAGCTAATCGTATGGACAAGCTGGTTGGAGAACTTCTGGAGTTGTCACGTCTGGAATCAGGCGTCATGCAGATCAAGAAAGAGAGTGTGGATGTCACCGAGCTGCTGACCAATGTGATCGGTGATGCCCAGTTCGAGGCGGACGAGAAGCGGATTAAAGTGCTGTTCGATCTTAAACACCAATTTATAGTATTGGGTGAGCATGAGTTGCTACACCGGGCGATTGATAATGTGTTGCGTAATGCCATCAAGTTCAGCCCGCATGGTGGCAAGATTTCCATAGAGGCAGACCGCATTGAGGATGCCCGCATCCTGCTGTTGAGAATTAGTGATCACGGCCCCGGGGTGCCAGAGGCTGACCTTGAAAGCATCTTTCAACCCTTCGTACGTGGCGCCAATGTGACGGGAGCTGATGGGCATGGCGTCGGCTTGGCAATCGCACGTCAGGTAATAGAAGCGCATGAGGGCCTGATCACTGCCAGCAATCAGCCGGGCGGTGGCTTGGTTATTACCATACAGCTGCCATTTGTGATGGTTGGCTTAAGCTGATCTTTCAGTTCTTGATGTCGCCGTCACAGTAGTACCAGCGCCCATCTATTTTCTCGAAGCGACTATTCTCATGCAGGCGGTGTGCCCTGCCATTGACTTTGTAACGTGCTAGAAACTCCACGTTCGCATGCGTTGGATCAGTTTCCACATATCTTTTGACCTGCAAGCCTAGCCATTTTGTGCTGGAATCTTCTTCTAGGTTGAGTGCGGCTGGCCGTGTTGCCGGATGCCAGCTTGCGAGCAGATAAGGCTCCAGCCCCAACACATAGGCGCTGTAGCGCGAACGCATCAGTTTCTCCGCATTTTCGGCTGCAATGCCTAAATGGGCCGGCTCGCAGCAGATTTGATAACTTTTGCCGCTTTGACAAGGGCATTCTTTAATATCCATATACACTTGCAGCTTAGAGGAATTGATCTTCAATTGTATTATCCGATGCTAGGAATTCTTCTCTTAAATTTAAAAAAATCATGATTTTTACGCTAGCGTGATTGTTCTGGTTTGACCCAGAATCAAACAAATTTTTAAATGTAATTGCTCAATTGTCACGGATAAGTTTGCGTTTCAGGTTGAATCTGCTGATCACGGTGTTGCTGCTGATGTTCATGACAGCAATAGGGTTTGTAATCATCAAGGGGATGAAAACCTCGATTCAGGAAGGGGTGGAGTCCGCTACCAAGGTCACGGTACAGCTACTGGATACCGTGGTGCTAAGTTCCATGCAAAACCCGGAATGGGGTTATACGCATGATGTGATGCGACGTTTCCTGCAATCTCTAGGGCATGTGCGTAGCAACGAGATACTCCTCTACGATATTCGTGGCAATTTGCTCTATCACTCGCCGCCTTCCACTTTTCGTTTGGAGCATGATCCTCCACGTTGGTTTGTGAAGATGGTAATGCCCAAGGAAGAAACAGTATTGCGCCGTATTCGTTACGGCATGCTGGTGGTGACATCCAATCCCGGAGGTGCTATTCGTGAAGCCTGGGAACGTGTGAATCACCTGATTTGGCTGGGGCTGGCTTTCTTCATTGTGCTCAATGTCATGGTTTACTGGATGCTGGGACTTTGGTTGCGGCCCCTGCAATCAATGCTTTCTGCTATCAATCAAGTGGAGAGGGGCGATTTGAGTACACGCTTGCCTGGCTATTCCTTGCCGGAGTTCGCTCGTATCGCACAAAATTTCAACCAGATGGGCGAATCATTGCAAGAGAGCACGGAAGAGAGTCGCCGTCTGGCTTTGTTGGTTAAGCAGACAGCAGACGCCATTATGATTCATGACCTGGACGGCAATATCTCTTTCTGGAACCCCGCAGCGCAGCGCATGTTTGGCTATGCACCAGAAGACATCATTGGGCGATCAGCTTCTCTGTTGAGTGTGCCTGGGCGCGAGTCCGAGCTGGAGCAAAATCTGGCAGCAATCGCCGCCAAGAAGAATATTGAGCATTACGATACGCAGCGTATTGCGCGTGATGGCAAGCTCAAGGACATATCGCTATCCGCTGCACCACTTGTAGATCCGACGACCGGTGAGGTGATCGGCGAGAT
>CAYXMC010000275.1:0-2596 GCA_964466095.1 uncultured Methylophilaceae bacterium
ATGCCCTCTTGCAACAGCAGTGAAAGCGCTGCCGTAGAGGCGACAATCCCTTTCGAACCCATGCCAGCCTCAGTGAGGCCCAAGTGCAAGGCATATTCACAACGCTTGGCCAGTTCGCGATAAACACTTACCAGATCCTGCACGTCACTCACCTTGCAGGAAATAATAATCTTGTTCGCTGGCAAACCAAGAGCCTCTGCCTGAGCTGCACTTTCTAGTGCAGACTGTATTAACGCCTCGCGCATCAGAGCATCAGCCGGCAGAGGATCGGCAAGTTTGCCATTCTCATCCATCATGCGAGCCATTTTCTCCTGATCTAGACTACCCCAGTTAACACCTATACGCACAGGCTTATCATATTGGATCGCAGTCTCTATCATGGCTGAGAACTGTTCGTCGCGCTTGCTACCCTTGCCAACATTGCCAGGATTGATACGATATTTGGCTAGGGCTTTTGCACAATCCGGATAGGCGCTCAGCAGTTTGTGACCGTTGTAATGAAAATCCCCTACCAATGGCACATTGCAACCAAGCTCATCCAGCCGACGGCGGATATTGCCTACCTGTGAGGCAGCCTCTGGAGAATTCACAGTAATACGAACGACTTCGGAACCAGCCTGCCACAGTTCAAGTACCTGCTGTACCGTAGACTCGACATCTGCTGTATCCGTATTGGTCATGGACTGCACCACGACAGACGCATCACCACCTACAGCGACATGACCAACCATTACTTGATGGCAACGACGCCTGACTATTTTGGTTGCTGCTACCAAACCTTACTCCAGAGTAATTCTAGTGACATTGAGCTTTGTATAAGGCTCAAGATTGACCGGCTTACCGTTGAAGGTCAACTTTGCGCCAATGGCATTGCCGATGACCACCTTAAAAGGAGGCTGACCTTCAACTACATCCTCGCTACCCGCTGGCTTGTTCTTGTTGAAAATCTCAACATTATCTTTGTCCAGCACACTCACCCAGGTCTGTTCCGTAAAACTGAGTTGCAAACGACCGCTAACCTTGGGTACAGCTTTGACAGTCTCTGCCACAACATCCGGTTTTAATACTGGAGCCTCAGTTATCTGCGCTGCACTCTCTGCAGGCAAAATCACTTCTTTAGCAGATTCATCTGCGGCGCGTTCAGCCGCCGGCAACGCGATCTCAGGCATAGGCTCTGCCGGCTTTTCTTCTGCGGGTGCCGCAGCCGTAGGCAATATATGCTCTGCAGGTTCATCTGCCTGATAAAAATACTCGAAATAAAGCAGCCATGCGGCTAGCAACAATGCAATGACCAAGCTTGCATAAATGTAGACCTGCCAGTGGCTTCTATCCTTGCCGGAAATCAAGATATTGGCAGACGGTATACTAATGGCACGAGGAGCATCAGACGGAATTCGAGCGCGATAAACCTCCAGCAAAGGTTCCGCATCAATCTCAAGTAGCCGCGCGTAATTGCGAATAAATCCTCGCGTAATCATTGGGTCAGGCAAAGCCTGAAAGTCTTCGCTCTCCAGCGCTTTAACTTGGCGAAGACTCAAGCGAAGACGGCTGGCTACATCTTCCTGGCTAAGCCCCATCTTCTCACGAGCCTGCTGCAAGGCCAGGCCCATGCTGATTGCTCTAGACTCGACATCCCCAATCGTGACATCTTGTTCCTGTGTTTCTTTTTGTTCTTCTGTCATGCTTACTGTCCTGCCAGCAATGCCTTGGTCTGCTCTGAATTTGGGAATTTCTTTCTCAACTGCAAGGCATAAGTCGCCTCATTATCACGGCCACCCAAAAATCGTTCGACCTTGATAGCTAACCAAAGCATCTCGGCCGTTGGTTCGTTGTTTAATGGTGTACGCAAATATTCACGCGCCACATTGTAATTGGCACGATTGAAATTGATTAGAGCCAACTGGTAAGAAGCCTGATTCAGTAAGGGTTGGGCTTCAACCGCTTTTAGTAAATACATTTCCCCGTTCACTGCATCATTTTTGCGCAGAGAACAGATGCCAGCGTTCATGTAGGCTATCCCCGGCGTAATATAAAGCGGGTTTTTAAGCGCTTCCATAAACTGCACTATGGACTCATCGATACGATTACGACTGCAGAGGAAAGTCCCGTAATTATTTCGTGATTCTGAATTAGCGGGATCAAGCTGGATAGATCTTTTGAAATTAGCATCCGCTTTGGTATCTTCTTTCAATGCACTGTATACCAAGCCAAGCCCGTTATAGGCAAGTGAGTAGCTAGGGTCAATTCGCACAGCTTCATTAAACTCTTCAAGCGCGATCCCCATCTGATTTTGCGCATAATAACCAGCACCAAGTTCTGTGTGGATACGTGCGCTGTCACGAATAGCAGCTTGATTTTGTGGCGGCTCGGATGCACATCCTGCCAACACCAACAGGGCAATGCAGGCCAACTTCTTCATTGAATGCTCTCCACAGGAATATATTTTAAACGACGCTTGGTCTTGTCCTGTACTTTACCAGCCAATTGACCACATGCGGCATCAATATCATCACCACGTGTCTTGCGTGTCGTCACCACATACCCTGACTGCATCAATACATCACGGAATGCCCGGATGTTCTCCGGCCTTGAAGTA
>CAYXMC010000276.1:0-2591 GCA_964466095.1 uncultured Methylophilaceae bacterium
ATCGATATCCAGTAAAGCAGAGAATTCAGCAACCACTTGGTTATAAGCTGAAAAATGTTGAGATTTACGCCGCGTTGCCCAGCCTGCATGCAAGGGGGGTATCAGCCACTGTTCCAGCCCTTGCAACAACTCAGGTACACCAGCGGACAAATCGTTGTTCAGCAATACCGCACAGCTATCAAAATCCTCCAGAACTAAACGGTTTCCTCGCCGTATCACAGGTTCCAGCAAGAGGCTTCGTCCGTCATGGGTTTCCAAATATGTTGGTTCAACAATCTCGGGAGAAATACTGCCGATACGCACATCAAGACCTGCCTGACGCAGGATGTCGGTTAAAGCAGCGACATTTCGCAGATAGTAGGTATTTCTGGTGTGGTTTTCGGGTATGACAAGCAAGCGTCGTGCTTCTGGACAGATTTTCTCCACTGCGGTTATCGCAGCTTGCACACACAGAGGTTGAAACTCAGGATTCAAATTATTGAAACCACCAGGAAAAAGGTTCGTATCAACTGGTGCCAGCTTAAAACCGGCATTTCTCAAATCTACAGAGGCATAGAATGGCGCTGCATGCTCCATCCACTGGGTTCGAAACCAATGCTCGATATCCGGCATTGCTGCCAGCATGCGCTTTTCCAGTGCAAGTAAGGGCCCATTCAAGGCTGTAGTCAGATGTGGAACCATAAAGATGAATGCTCGCTTAAATCAAAACTTGTTTAGTGCGTGCAATTCTAGCTTAGTTGCGAAAACATCATGCAAAAAAAAGGGCGCGTATAGCGCCCAAAGAGGAGGAGATAATGCATAGAACCAAGCAGTAATTGATCTGAGTCCAAAGACTGAGGAACAAACTATTGCTTGCTTTTATATTAGCAATTGGTGTGCCAACAATTAATTAGCAATTTTAAAATAAATAACATACTGATTAATTTAATATTTTTATATTAAAAATTACAATTGGCTGATATTAAAAAATGCATTGAATACATGCAGACAAACAAAAAGCGGGCATATGCCCGCTTTTTGTTTGTTCAGGATTGAACCAGATTACATGTGGTAAGCACGCTCACCATGTTCCGTGGTATCAAGACCTTCACGTTCAACTTCTTCAGTGACACGCAGACCGATAACAACATCAATCAGCTTGTAGATGATGTAACTGATGATGCCAGTCCATACGATAGTTACGCCAACAGCGATTGCTTGAGTAACAACTTGGCCACCCATCGTTACACCTTCTGCATAGCCAACACCACCAAAGTCTGCAGACATCAAAACACCAGTACCGATAGCACCTAGGATACCGCTGATACCGTGAACACCGAATACGTCCAGGCTATCGTCATAACCCAGCGCATTCTTCAGCTTGGTAACGCCAAAGAGGCTGACAAAGCTGGCCGCGAAGCCAAGGATGATAGAGCCCATTGGTCCAATGAAACCGCAAGCAGGGGTAATTGCAACCAAGCCAGCAACGGCACCAGAAGCAGCACCCAGCATGCTTGGCTTACCCTTCAACAGCCATTCAGCAAAAATCCATGCCATCACAGCAGCGGAAGTTGCCAATTGCGTGTTCACCAGAACTAGACCAGCAGTACCATCAGCAGCTAATTCGCTACCTACGTTGAAGCCAAACCAACCCACCCACAGTAAAGCAGCACCAATCATGGTCATGACCAGATTGTGTGGAGGCATGGCTTCTTTGCCGTAGCCAATACGCTTGCCAAGTACCAAAGCGCCAACCAATGCAGCAATACCAGCATTGATGTGCACTACTGTACCGCCTGCGAAGTCTTTAGCACCCAATTCACTCAGATAACCGCCACCCCAAACCATGTGTGCTACTGGGACGTATACAAATACCATCCAAAGCGCCATGAAAATCAGCACTGCTGAGAATTTCATACGCTCAGCAAAGCCACCAATAATCAGGGCTGGAGTAATTGCGGCAAATGTCATCTGGAATGTCAAGAACACATATTCGGGTATCACTCCAGAAATACTGTCAGGAGTCACTCCAGCAAGAAATGCCTTGCTGAGTCCGCCAACAATCGCATTGCCTTCAGTAAAGGCCATACTGTAACCAACTGCTGCCCAAATTACAGACAGCATTGAGAAAGTAACGAATACCTGCATCAATACAGACAGCATATTCTTTTGACGAACCAAGCCACCATAGAACAATGCCAAGCCAGGAATTGTCATCAGGATAACCAGACAGGTAGCAGTAATCATCCAAGCGGTACTGCCGCTATCAATCTTGGCAGGCTCTTCGGCAGCTGCTGGTGCTTCTGCTGGAGCGGCTGCATCAGCCGCAGGTGCTACTTCAGTTGCTACAGGAGCAGCTTCAGTTGCTGCTTCTTCTGCCATTGTCAGACTGCTTGAACCGAATACGCCCAAGCCGAGCACACTCAACAGAGCAAGTGTAGAAAGAATCTTTTTCATCGCATTATCCCCTAAATTAGAGCGCGTCCGGGCCGGTTTCGCCGGTACGGATACGATAGACTTGCTCGAGATTAAAGACAAAAATCTTGCCATCACCAATCTTGCCGGTAGTTGCAGACTTCTCGATAGCTTCAATTACCTGATCAAGCATATCG
>CAYXMC010000277.1:0-2582 GCA_964466095.1 uncultured Methylophilaceae bacterium
CATTTGGATTGCTTCAGCAATCGGGATACTTTTTGCATTGGCCAGTGAACAAAAGTCACCGCCAGGGCAGCAAATGATGTCGGTCAGCAGGCCGATATTAGGCGTCGCCAAGCCGGCAGCACGGGCCTTTTCCCAGACAGCATGCAAATCACTCAGCTTGACGTCAGCGAGAATCAAATTCTGTTCATGAGAGGCGCGCAGTTCACCAAAGCTGTATTGGTCTGCCAGATCTGCAACAACATGCATTTGCTCACTGGTAATATCGCCAGGTGCTTTGCCATGTGGCTTCAAAGACAGGGTGACAGCGCGATATCCCCTTTGCTTATGGGCATGTGTGCAGCGTTTTACCCAGGCACTAAATGCTGGATTGCTAGCAATTGCTGCGTCAAAGGCTGCATCGTGGTCAGGCAGAGTTTCATAAGGCATAGGCTCGAAATGCTTGGCAACACGACTGAGCTCTGCTTCGGTGATTGTGTTAGGGCCGTCTTTCAGAAAAGCCCATTCGGCCTCAACTTGACGGCGGAATTCGTCTATCCCTAACGCTTTTGTCAGTATCTTTATACGTGCCTTGTAAGCGTTATCACGGCGACCATGGATGTTGTAAACACGAATGATGGCTTCACAATAGGTCAGTACATGTTGCCATTCCAGATGTTCTCGAATCACCGAGCCTAGAATAGGGGTACGTCCCAATCCACCACCAACCCACACCTTGATCGCCATCTTGTTCTGTTCATCGAGGAAGAACTCCAGGCCTATGTCATGGGCCTGCACAATGGCGCGATCCTGCTTGGTGCCGGATACGGCGATCTTGAATTTGCGTGGTAGCAGGGCAAATTCAGGATGGAAGGTACTCCACTGGCGCATGATTTCAGCAATTGCGCGTGGATCAATGATCTCATCTGGAGCTACTCCAGCAAATTGGTCTGTCGTAATGTTGCGGATGCAATTGCCAGAAGTCTGTATGGCATGCATTTCAACTGTTGCCAGTTCCGCCAGAATCTCTGGAGTATCCTCAAGCTTGGGCCAGTTCAGTTGCAGGTTCTGACGTGTGCTGAAGTGGCCGTAGCCCCTGTCATAGCGTTTGGCTATATCACCAAGTTTACGCAGTTGTTTCGAGGAAAGCATGCCGTATGGCACTGCAATCCGCAGCATCGGTGCATGGCGCTGAATGTAAAGGCCGTTTTGCAGGCGCAAGGGACGGAATTCATCGTCTGTGAGCTGGCCAGCAAGGTAGCGCTGTGTTTGGTCGCGATATTGCGCCACGCGCTCGTTTACGATTTGCTGATCAATGGCGTCGTATTTGTACATATTTGATTCTAGTAGTTATTCAGTTGCTCAAAAGAGGCAGTATTTTAATGTAAAACAAGCTTGAAGCCCACATAAATCAGTATCGCTGCCAGTGCAATGCGTACCCAATGTTCTGCAACTTTCGAGCTCATGTGGCTACCCAGATAAATTCCTGGAATCGAACCGATCAGCAGTGTGCCAAGCAGGCTGTAGTTAATAGTACCCAGAGTGGCATGACCAAGACCGGCAACCAGAGTCAGCGGCACGGCATGCGCAATATCACTGCCGACGATGGTGGTTATTTTCTTGTGGGGATAAAGCATGAGCAGTGCGGTGACTCCCAGTGCGCCAGCACCAACTGATGTCAGGGTAACCAATGCGCCGAGTACAAGTCCCAATAACACAGTTGCCGGAGCCACATATTTTTCGGGTATCCAGTTATCGCCACGAACAAATTTCATTAGGTTCTCGCGTAATAGAACGGCAACCGAGGTGATGATCAGCGCTACACCAAGCCAGAATTTAATGGTGGAAATGGCGTTGCTGGAGTCTATGTCGATGGTTCTCAAGAATAATATGGTGACCATAGATGCAGGTACACTACCGTAGGCCAGCAGTCTGACGATTTTCCAGTCAATATTGCCTAGCTTGCCATGTGCCAGTATCCCGGCAGATTTCGTAATGGATGCGTATAGCAAATCTGTTCCTACTGCGACAGCTGGTTTGATATGGAAAAAGAGCAGAAGTATGGGAGTCATCAATGACCCGCCACCAACTCCGGTTAAACCTACTAATGCGCCAACGATAAAGCCTGCAACGATGTATCCGAATTCCATGTGGAGTATCCGATAGAAAAATTAAAGGTGCGAGATTTTAACAGGCTTTATACTTATTATTTAGAATAAGATGTTGTATGCTTATGCGAAAACGTTATAAAAGGCTGCTATGAAATTTCATCAGTTGAGGTATGTACACGAAGTCGCCAAGCAGGGCTTGAGTGTTTCACAGGCGGCAGATGCTTTGCATACTTCGCAGCCAGGAGTCAGCAAACAGATCCAGTTGCTGGAAGAAGAGCTGGGCTTACAGATATTCCAGCGTAACGGCAAGCGGCTAGTTGGTGTGACTGAACCCGGTAAAATCATACTGGATCTTGCAGACCGCGTCATGCGCGAGATGGATAATATCAAGCGTGTGGGTAGTGAGTTCACTAATGAAGAAACCGGCAGTCTGGTGGTGGCAACCACTCATACCCAAGCGCGTTATCGGCTGCCTACCGCTGTCAAAGGCTTTAT
>CAYXMC010000278.1:0-2543 GCA_964466095.1 uncultured Methylophilaceae bacterium
ATGTACACCCAAGCAAGAACTGTCTTATCACGCACCGTGAAGTCGGCCGCGACACCAATGGCTGGTTTGCCGCCCTGAAAAATACGCTGCGTCAGGCACCCGATGTGATCCTGATTGGCGAAATCCGCGATCGCGAAACCATGGAGTTCGCCCTCGCCTTTGCTGAAACCGGTCACCTGTGTATGGCCACCCTGCATGCCAATAGTGCCAATCAGGCGCTTGACCGTATCGTCAACTTCTTCCCGGAAGAACGCCACGCACAATTGCATATGGACTTATCGCTAAACCTTCGTGCGTTTATCTCGCAACGATTGGTGCCGAAAAAAGGCGGTGGTCGTTGTGCGGCGATTGAGATCCTGCTTAATTCTCCATTGATCGCAGACCTGATACTCAAGGGTGAAACCAACATGATCAAGGAGGCCATGGCGAAATCCGTTGAACTGGGCATGCAGACCTTCGACCAAGCGCTTTTCAACTTGTGTGAAGAAGGCCGTATCACGGAAGAAGATGCGCTACGCAATGCCGACTCAGTTAACGAGTTGCGCCTAAAATTCAAGCTCAAAGGCAAATCTTCCCCAATCAAGGATGCCGCTACTCGCATGGCTTCACTCTCATTACACGAAGACAAACCAGAGGAAGAAGCAGCCGATAACACCTGATGGTTGCCTGCAATAATCTTGGAACTGATTTTACTGATAGTCGTTTGCCTGGGCTCATGGTTCTGGCTGGATTGCCTCACAGCCAGAGACAAGGCCGTGATCCTCGGTCGTGAACTGGCAGAGCGCTTTGGTCTGCAATTGCTGGATGAAACCGTAGGTTGTAGCCGCCTCTGGTTTGGCCGAAACATGAAAGGCCATATGCAATTCAAGCGCACCTATGAATTTGAAGTCAGCGCAAACGGCGCAGACCGTATGCAATGCAACCTCGTATTGCTTGGCCGTCAGCTTGAATCCTGGCACATTCCACCTTACGTTCAACCTTTGCACTAGCTTGCCATGGCTTATGTCGGTCGCTTTGCGCCCTCGCCTACCGGCCCTCTACACTTCGGCTCACTTATAGCTGCCGTTGCTAGCTATCTAGAGGCACGCAAACACCAAGGCCACTGGTTGCTGCGTATGGAAGATCTGGACAAGCCACGAGAAATGCCTGGCGCTGCCGACCATATTCTGCACACACTGGAAGCATTCGGTTTTAAATGGGATGGCCCTGTCATCTACCAAAGCAGACGCAGTGATGCTTATGAAGCCGCGCTGAATGACCTAAAGCAACAACAGCGTATCTACCCTTGCGCCTGTACTCGCAAGGAAATTGCAGACTCCGTCACCTCCCGCCGGGGTATAGATGGCTTGATCTACCCGGGCACCTGCAAACACGGCCTGCCTGCTGGCAAAAATGCACGTGCATGGCGCATCAGCGTAGAAAATCGTGACATCATTTTCCAAGATGCAATTCAGGGCGTTATCACGCAAAACCTTGTTACCCAGGTGGGCGATTTTGTCTTGAAGCGGGCAGATGGTCTATATGCTTATCAGTTGGCCGTTGTTGTGGATGATGCCGAGCAAAAAGTGACTCATATCGTGCGTGGTGCAGACCTGCTGGATTCGACTGCTCGCCAGATATACCTGCAAGAGCTATTTGCCATACCGACACCACATTACGCGCATATCCCCGTTGCCTGCAATCCTGACGGCGAAAAACTCAGCAAACAAACACTAGCTAAAGCTGTCACTGTAGAAAATGCCAGCCAACTGCTTTACCAAGTCTTATGTTTTCTGGGCCAAAACCCGCCAGCGTCTATGCAACAAGCACCAGTCGATACCATCTGGCAGTGGGCAAATGAACATTGGAAAATTGAAAACATCCCTAAAACACGGATGCAAACCGATATATCAGCCAGCAAAAATTAGAGTTAAAATTACAGTATGACTACACCTCTAATTGTCGACAAAGACAGTCTGCACCGCTTTATCTTTGAGAATACTGCGGTTCGCGGCACTACTGTGCAGCTGCAAAGTACATACAAAAAAGCACTCGCCCATCACAAATACCCTGAGATTATGCGCAAAGCCTTGGGAGAGCTGATGGCTGCCAGCGCCTTGCTTGCTTCCATGCTCAAGCTTCAACGTGGCGCATTAATCCTGCAAATTCAAGGCAAAGGCCCGATCAAGCTACTCGTTGTGGAGTGCACATCAGATCTGGAAATGCGTGCCACCGCTAAATGGGGTGATGATATGGATGAAAACCTGTCGTTCAGCGAATTAGTGGGGGATGGTCATTTTGTCATCACGCTGGATCCAAGAGATGGTGGGCAAACCTATCAAGGAATCGTGCCACTCGTAGGAGACTCCGTGAGCGAAGTATTGCGCCACTACATGGAGCGCTCAGAACAGATCGCCACCCACATCTGGCTGTGCTGTGATGACAATACCGCAGGCGGCATGCTGCTACAAAAAATGCCTGACCTGCCGGAAAATGATGCCGATGCTTGGAACCGAATCAGCTATCTGGCTGAAACTGTTAAGAATGAAGAGTTATTACACTTG
>CAYXMC010000279.1:0-2489 GCA_964466095.1 uncultured Methylophilaceae bacterium
TTCTGCCTGATGTTTGACCCCAAGCCCGTTCTCAAAAACCTGCCCAACCTGCCAGGCGTTTATCGCATGATTAACGCTCAGGATGAGGTGATTTATGTGGGCAAGGCCAAGGATTTGAAAAAGCGGGTGTCTTCATATTTTCAGAAGAATATTCCCAGCCCACGCACCCGCATGATGGTGTCAAATATCGTGCGTATCGAAACCACGGTGACACATTCGGAAGCGGAAGCCTTGCTGCTGGAGAATAATCTGATCAAAGGCTTGATGCCGCGCTACAACGTGTTGTTTCGCGACGACAAGTCTTACCCCTATATCACGCTGACCGGCGATCAGTACCCTCGGTTGGCATTCCACCGCGGCACGCAGAGAAAAGGTAGTCAGTATTTCGGGCCCTTTCCTAATGCTGTTGCTGTTCGTGAGAGCATCCAGTTGTTGCAGAAAGTGTTTCGTCTGCGTACTTGTGAGAATACGGTGTTTTCAAATCGCTCAAGGCCCTGTCTGCAATACCAGATAGAGCGTTGTACAGCGCCTTGCGTTGATTTTATTTCGGAAGATGACTACCGGCGAGATGTCAGCCATGCTGCCATGTTTCTGCAAGGTCGGGAGCAGCAGGTGATGGAGGAGTTGGGTGACAAGATGATGTTGGCTGCTGAGCGACAAGAGTATGAGCTGGCAGCGGTTTTCAGGGACCGCATGCAGTCCTTGCGGCAGGTGCAAGCAAAGCAGTTTGTCAGCGATTTTAATGTCTCGGATGCCGATGTGATTGCCTGCGTGGAAATCATGGGCGATCAGTGTGTCAATCTGGTCATGATTCGTGGCGGCCGTCATTTAGGTGACAAAAGTTTTTTCCCGAAAAATACTGAAGGGGCAGAGATCGCAACGACGATAGAGGCATTTATCGAGCAGCATTACATGGCCCAGAATACCCCACCTTTGTTGATCGTCGGAGCTGAAATAGAAACTGAGTCGCTGCAGGACGTATTGAGCGAGCAGGCTGGACGCAAGATTCGCATCAATACCAATCCAATAGGCGATAAACGAGTCTGGTTGAAGATGGCGCAGACCAATGCTGAATTAGCCTTGCAGCAGAGACAGGCGCAAATAAGTAATCAGCAGGCGCGCCTAATTGCGCTGCGTGAGGCTCTAAGTTTGCCTGACAGCACCGAGCGTATTGAATGTTTTGACATCAGTCACACCATGGGAGAGGCCACTGTGGCCAGCTGCGTCGTGTTTGATAAAGGCAATATTCAGAATAGCGAATATCGTCGATACAATATTACTGGTATAACGCCGGGCGACGACTATGCGGCAATGCGCGATGCGCTGACTCGTCGCTACAAGAAAGTTGCTGCTGGGGAAGGTAAGCGCCCGGATCTTGTGTTCATAGATGGTGGCAAGGGCCAATTGGGTGTTGCAGTAGAAGTGATGCAGGAAGTCGGGCTGGGCGATATTTTGCTGGTTGGTATTGCCAAAGGAGAAGAACGTAAACCTGGCTTGGAAACCATGATTTTTTCTGATACTGGGGAAATGCTGAATCTGGAAAAAGATAATCCCGGATTACATCTTTTACAGCAGATTCGTGACGAGGCCCACCGCTTTGCAATTACTGGTCACCGCGCCAAGCGGGGTAAGGCTCGTACACATTCATCTCTAGAGGAGATTGAGGGGATAGGAGCCAAACGTCGTAAGAGCTTGCTGGTAAGATTCGGTGGGCTTGATGGCGTGAAGAATGCCAGCGTGGAAGAGTTATCTCAGGTTGAAGGCATCAGCCGCGCACTAGCGGAAAAAATTTATCAGGAGTTGCATTAATGTTGTGGAATGTTCCAAATAGCTTGACGGTGTTGCGCATCATGCTGATACCGGTTTTCGTGGCAATTTTTTATCTGCCTGAAAGTTTTGTATCGCCTAGACTGGTGAATGTGATTGCAACATCCATCTTCGCGCTAGCTGCCATTACAGACTGGTTAGATGGCTATCTGGCCCGAGTTCTCAACCAGACTTCAGCGTTTGGGGCTTTCCTTGATCCTGTCGCTGATAAGTTGATGGTAGCTGCTGCCTTGATTGTGCTGGTTGAGTTTGAGCGTGTTGGTGCCTTGATTGCCCTGATTATTATCGGACGCGAGATTGCAATCAGTGCATTGCGGGAATGGATGGCTGGAATTGGTGAAAGTAAAGGGGTTGCTGTGGCCATGATAGGTAAGGTCAAGACTGCTGCACAGATGGCTGCCATACTGTTTTTGCTCTACTGCGATCCTATTGCGAATTTCAGTACCAAATTTGTAGGGGATATCCTGATTCGTGTTGCTGCATTTTTAACATTGGTGTCAATGGCTTACTATTTGAAAGCTGCGTGGCCCAGTATTCGGGGTAAATAATTCCTGGTTTTCAGCCTTGACACCCGGGCGAAAATCCTTAAAATGCACGCTTCTTTACGGCGACGCGGGAATAGCTCAGTTGGTAGAGCGCAACCTTGCCAAGGTTGAGGTCGC
>CAYXMC010000280.1:0-2488 GCA_964466095.1 uncultured Methylophilaceae bacterium
AGCGGTACTTTGGCGGCATATACACCCAGAATCAGCGCTGTCATTAACAGGAAATCGATATGCGCCTGCAATAAACGTGTAAATTTCCCGGCAAAAACTTCTTTTAAAGGATCCACCCCAAAATTCAGCCCCACCATGCACCACGCTAAAATCAAAGCCATGATTAACCACATGGCAGCACCGCGAATCAGTAGGATGTTTCCGGCATGTTTTTGATCTTGTTGCGTCATGATTTTCTCCCTGAATGAGTGAAGTTATTTCAAATTAGCTTAAGTACTTTGTACTTTCCTAACTTGTACCTATCGGGTGAAAAACTTGACTCAAACGGTGTTTTGTCGATTTACATCGCTCATGCATTCTGACTAAATACGTTATCAGCTGTTGCAAATATTCATATTAGGGACGCAAATGGATCAGCAGAACTCAAATCCGGAACTTGCTATCAACAAACCCGATATATTTACAACCGAAGACATTCCAGCGTGGAATAGGCATGAATGGCTAAATGAAGTCATAGGCCGCGAATATGCGAATGTAGAGATTACCCCCCCGGCCAAAAGCCCGCTGTTTAACGAGATGAAGATTTATGCCTGGGATCATCTCCGCCTGTCAGTCATTCGATCAAATTCGATCACCATAGAACGATTACCTCAAGAACCCCACATGAATAATCAGGATGCATATTTCGGGGTGATTTTGTTATCGGGAGAATATTTACTGGAGCAAAACAATCGGGAAGTCTTTCTCAAGCCCGGGGACATGACAATCTATGACGCAACTCGACCACACCGCATTTACTGTCCGGGCAGCTTTTCTAAGCTTATTGTGTCTATCCCGCGCAAACTGATGCGAGAACGGTTGGCTGGGGTCGAACATTGCACCGCGTTGAGAATAGCTGGGGACCAAGGCGTAGGGGCAGTTAGCTCACATCTAGTTCAATCTGCAGCCTTGCAGGCAGATTCAATGACAACCACGGCGTTTGCCGCCTTGGCAGAAAGCTCGCTAGATTTGTTCACTCTCGCTCTAAGCTCTGTTCGCCCCGGGCACTACCACCTTTCCCGTAGCCGTTCACTCTCCCTTAACCGGGTCAAAGACTTTTTAGAGCGCCATCTGGCAAACCCTAATCTGGATACATCGATGGTTGTGTCTGGAACAGGCCTGTCCGCTAGATATATCAATGAGTTGTTTTCGGACGAAGATACTTCATTAATGCGGTATATCTGGCAAAAGAGACTGGAAAGATGCCACCAATATTTAACCAGCCCGCTACATATGGGTAAGCGAATATCTGAAATCGCCATGCAGTGGGGATTTAACGATTTTTCTCACTTTAGCCGCGCATATAAACAAAAATATGATGTGTCGCCCAAAAATGCCAGAGATTCATACAGGCGCCCGCTGAACTCAGCTTAGGTTGAACCAATTTGTGTTTTAACGGCAATAAAAAAGCCTCCAAACGGAGGCTTTTTTAGCACTGTGATTACTTCAGCTTGGCAAACTGGGCCTGTAGTTTTTCAACTGTCGCAGTAAAGCCTGCCAGACGCTCTTTCTCTTGCGCCACCACCGCTGGTGGTGCACGGTCAACGAAGCTGGCGTTACCGAGCTTGCCCTGCGCCTTGGCGATCTCGCCATTCAAACGGGCGATCTCCTTGGATAAGCGCTCTTTCTCAGCAGCGACGTCAATCTCGATCTTGAGCATGAGTTTGAAATCACCTGCCAGTGCCACTGGCGCATCAGCCTCTGGTAACTCGGCTAAGATCTCAACATTCTCCAGCTTGGCCAATGCTTTCCAGTAGGGTGCATAGATCGCCAACTGGGCTTGGTCACCCGCAGCGATCAACGGCACTTTAGTGGCTGGTGAGATACTCATCTCACCACGCAGACTACGGCAGGCGTCCACCGCTTGTTTGAGCAGGGCAACCCAAGCTTCAGCAGCTTCGTCTATCTTCTCTGGCTGACTCTTGGGGTAAGCCTCAAGCATGATGCTGGGGCCAGTGCGGCCTGTCATTGGGCCTATGGTCTGCCAGATCTCTTCCGTGATGAACGGAATCACTGGGTGCGCCAGACGTAAAATAGTCTCCAGCACACGCAGTAAGGTACGGCGAGTGGCACGTTGCTGAGCCTCGGTACCGCCTTGCAACTGCACCTTGGCTAGCTCCAGATACCAATCGCAATACTGATCCCAAACGAACTCATAGATCGCCTTGGCAGCCAGATCGAAACGATAATCCTCGAAAGCCTTTTCGACTTCGGCCTCAACCTTTTGCAGCAAGCTGACGATCCAGCGGTCGGCTTGCGAGAACTCCAGATAACCCTTGGGCTTGGTATCACATGGCTCAAAGCCGCAATCCTTGCCTTCGCAATTCATCAGCACAAAGCGTGTGGCATTCCACAGCTTGTTACAAAAGTTGCGATAGCCTTCGCAGCGCTGCATATCAAACTTGATATCGCGGCCGGGTGAAGCCAATGAAGCAAAGGTAAAACGCAG
>CAYXMC010000281.1:0-2446 GCA_964466095.1 uncultured Methylophilaceae bacterium
GATGAAACCGGTAGCAGTTTTTCGTCATGCCCGCACAGAGGGTGCAGGGTTTTTAGGCACGTTCCTAGGACAGCAGCAGATTCCGTGGTGCATTTTCAGGATAGACGAAGGTGACAAATTACCAGCTTCCGCAAAAGATTTTAGTGGTCTTGTCTTCATGGGTGGGCCTATGAGTGTGAATGATGACCTGCCGTGGATTCCTGTTGTACTTGGGCTGATTCGAGAAGCGATGGCCGCTGATATTCCGGTGCTTGGGCATTGTCTCGGTGGGCAATTGATGAGTAAGGCACTAGGTGCGGTTGTAGGCGCCAACCCGATCAAGGAGATCGGCTGGGGTGCTGTATCCATTACGCCAGGAGAGGAAGCCAGAAGCTGGTTTGGCGATGTGGATGGATTCCTTAGTTTTCATTGGCATGGCGAAACTTTTGCTCTGCCAGAACAAGCAACGCATCTGCTTTCCAGTGCATATTGCAAGAATCAGGCGTACTCAATAGGTAAACATCTGGCGTTTCAATGTCATATAGAAATGACGACTGAAATGGTCAGCGTATGGTGTGCACATGGCGCTGATGAAGTCAGTGCATCTTCTTCCAGTCCTGGCGTTCAGCCGATTGCTGAAATCAGCAGCAAGCTGGAAGAACGTGTGCCAGCTTTGAATGCTATGGCAACGCGGGTCTACAGCCAATGGATCAAGGGCCTGCAGGCCTGATGTGTTAAACTTGAGTTATTGATTTGTTCCTGATTAAAGAGATTTTTCATGTCCGGTAATACCTTAGGTATCTTATTTACATTGACTTCGTTTGGTGAATCTCACGGCCCTGCTATTGGTGGTGTTGTCGATGGCTGCCCTCCGGGCATGGAATTGAGCGAAGCTGATTTGCAAGTGGAACTGGATAGACGCAAGCCAGGAACCTCGCGGCATGTAACACAGCGCAAGGAGCCGGATACTGTGGAAATTCTTTCCGGTGTATTTGAAGGCAAGACTACTGGTGCACCAATAGGTTTTATTATCCGCAATCAGGATCAGCGTAGTCAGGACTACGGAACGATTGCCGAGACATTTCGCCCCGGGCATGCCGATTACACCTATTTGCAGAAGTACGGTATCAGGGATTATCGGGGTGGTGGTCGCTCCAGCGCCCGTGAGACAGCAGTCCGTGTGGCAGCGGGCGCTATCGCTAAAAAATGGTTGAAGGAGCGCTATGGTGTCACGATTCGTGGTTACATGAGCCAGTTGGGTGAAATCTCCATTCCTTTTGAGTCTTGGGAATATGTGGATCAGAATCCATTCTTTTCGCCCAATCAGACCATAGTTCCAGAGCTCGAAAGCTATCTGGATAAAGTGCGTGCGGAACGTGATTCGGTTGGTGCTCGTATTTCCGTCGTGGCGCAAGGGGTTCCTGTAGGTTGGGGAGAGCCTGTATATGACAGACTGGATGCCGAGCTGGCATACGCCATGATGAGTATTAATGCTGTGAAAGGCGTAGAGGTCGGCGATGGTTTCGCTTCTGTTGCCCAGAGGGGCTCTTTGCATAGTGATGAATTAACGCCAGAGGGTTTTGCCAGCAACCATGCTGGGGGCATATTGGGCGGTATTTCCACAGGTCAGGAAATTGCTGTGCATCTTGCCTTGAAGCCAACTTCCAGTATTCCGCAAGGGCGTCAGTCCATAGATAAACAGGGCAGCGCTATTATTATGCAAACGACAGGGCGCCATGACCCATGTGTTGGTGTGCGAGCAACGCCGATTGCAGAGGCTATGATGGCGCTGGTTCTAATTGACCACGCGTTGCGCCATAGAGCACAGTGTGCTGATGTGGTATGCACAACACCTAAACTTTAATTTCTTTAGTAGCCATTTGGCTACTTGATTGAGTCGTTCTCATGCAAGCACTTCCTTATTGGCGGCTTTCAGGTTTTTATTTTGCCTATTTTGCCTTTGTGGGTGCTTTTACCCCTTTCTGGGGGCTATATCTTAAATCCCTAAGTTTTTCTGCTCTTCAAATCGCTGTCTTGATGTCACTTTTTCAAGTGGCACGTATTTTTTCCCCAGGTCTTTGGGGTTGGCTTGCCGACCATGTTGGCAAGCGCGTACCGATTATCCAGTGGCTTGCCGGTCTCAGTGTGATTTCTTATATAGGTGTCTTTTTTGGCAGCAGCTTTTACTGGCTTTTTGTTGTCATGCTACTGCTGAGTTTCTTCTGGAGTGCATCTTTGCCCTTGATTGAAACGGTAACGTTGGGGCATCTGGGAGACCGCTTTGATCGTTACGGCCATATCCGTATGTGGGGCTCAATCGGATTTATTCTCTCAGTGATTGGCTTGGGGTATTTGCTCGACAGTACTACTATCATTGCCTTGCTTTGGGTAATTTTAGGACTGCTTGTCAGTGTCTCATTATTTTCATATAAATTGCCCGAGCCATTGCTTGCCGTGCCACACCATG
>CAYXMC010000282.1:0-2421 GCA_964466095.1 uncultured Methylophilaceae bacterium
GCAAGGTAGCATTGGGTACCTGGCAGGGCATATTTTTGTATGAACACCGTCTGGCATCTCACTCTCGCAATGTGCTGATGCACTTGATAGGTGAGTGACTGGCGATCATATGCATATCCCGGCTTTTTCAATTTCCGGTATTCCGCGGATTATTTTTGCTGATGGTGCAGTACAGCAGCTACCCAAACTAATGGCCGGATTTGGCCGACAAGCGCTGGTGATGACAGGTGCAAGTTCATTCACTGCAACTGCAAACTGGCCTGCGCTGGTGAAAGCCATGGCCGAGGCAGGTATCGCGTTTGAGCATGCCACAGTGGCGGGTGAGCCTTCCCCGCAAATGGTGGATGAGATTGCGGCAAGCTACCGGAATACCGGGATCAGCGTAGTGTTGGCGATAGGTGGCGGTAGTGTGCTGGATGCAGCCAAGGCGGTGGCCGGCCTGCTCAATATTGAAAACAGTGTCATGGATTTTCTGGAAGGAGTAGGCCCGGAGTTACCTTATGTCGGGCCTGCCGTGCCTTTTATTGCGGTGCCTACCACGGCAGGTACCGGCTCTGAAGCTACCAAGAATGCTGTGTTGTCTCATCAGGGTGCAGACGGCTTCAAGAAATCGTTTCGTCATGACAAGCTGGTAGCACAGTATGCTGTGATAGACCCAGAGCTGCTGGCAAGCTGCCCTAAGTCGTTGGTGGCAGCTAATGGTATGGATGCTTTTACCCAGTTGCTGGAGTCTTATGTTTCGACCAGAGCCAATCCGATGACTGATGCGCTTGCGATATCCGGCATACGCGCTGTCAAAGAGGCTCTTCCTGGCTGGTATTTTGATCATGGAGATATTGCTGTGCACCGAGCCGGTATGGCTTATGCCGCACTCCTGTCGGGAGTCACTCTGGCTCAGGTTGGGCTAGGCTCTGTGCATGGCCTGGCGGCTCCACTGGGCGCATTCTTCCCCATGCCGCATGGTGTGGTGTGTGGCACGCTGGTGGCCGAATGTACGCGCGTCAATATATCGCTCTTGCGGCAGCGCGCACCGCAAAGCTCGGCACTGGAGCGCTATTCAGATGTCGGCAGAATCCTGCTGAACGAGATGGGTCTGGACAAAGAAGAAGCGCTGACAGGCTTGGTTTCTGTGCTGGAGTCATGGACTTCCCAATTACAACTGCCTGCTCTTTCTGCCTATGGCATGACCGAGGCCGATATTCCGCGTGTGGTGGCGAACTGCCGCGGCAGCAGCATGAAGACCAATCCCTTGGTGTTGAGTGATGATGAAGTAGCAGGGATACTCTACGCCAGACTGTAGCCCGATCAGGCGGCAGCCTTCACTTTGCGCAGCAGCATGTCAACTTTGGCAAGCTTCTCACTCTGAGGGTCTTTTTCAAACATGCGTTGGCGGTAGATCAGGCATTTTCGCATCAGCTCATCGTCATATTTGTGTTCGGCCAGCGCTGCGGCCAAGATTAATGCTGCATTGCTGAATATCTGTGGATTGTTGGGCAGGCGCTCAGCAGCGCTGACAATAAGGTCTATCGCTGCCTGATAATTGCCCTCTTGCGCTTTTTTAACACCATCGTTGTTGATCTTGATGACTTCGCGTTCGCTTTCTGCAATCAGCTCCGATGATTCGGACATGCTCTTGCCAGCCATGGCAAAAGTCATTTTTACCTTGCTTTCGATACGCAGATCGTTGGGGTTGTTTTGCAGCATCTGCTTTATCAGCTTATTTGCAACGTCTTCCTTGCCTGCGGCAAAGCAGGCTTCTGCCAGCATGCTGACGACATCGGGCGGTAGGTGAATATCTTCATTGGCGAGCGCTTTGTTTAGTTCAGTCTCTGCCGCTTGATGGTTTCCGGCTTTGCGGTGATTAAGGCTGGCGCTAGCAGCGATCACCATTTCACTATGGGGGTCAGAGAATAGCTGGCCGGCACTTTTCAGTACACGGAAGGCTTCATCCATTTTGCTTTGTTCGCCTAATGCCCGTGATAGCAGGGCAAAGTCCGATGCTTCTTTGGCTGGTGAGTTTTGATGCCTTTTAAGGGTCTTGCTAATAATCTCTTCAGCAAGGTCATGTTTTCCGCTGGACATCGCTAGGCTGGAAAGTTGGCGGCTACGATTAAGGCTACTCGGATTAATCAGCGTAGCGCTTTGCAAAACTTCCAGTGCTGCTTCCGGCTTATTGGCTTTGAGCATCAGTTCACTCAAAAAATCATAGGCAGCAACAAATTTAGGGTGGCTGTTCAGCAGATTCTGTGCAACTTCTACTGCTTCATCAACCTTGTTCATGCCTGCTAGTGCCCTAGCGATTCCCAGATATGCCCAAGGCTGGTCACGGGCCTCCGCTACCTGTTTGTAGATGGCTAATGCTTCTTCGAACTTGTCTACACGTAGCAGGGCGGCTGCCTTGATTTTGAGGATATCCAGCAG
>CAYXMC010000283.1:0-2410 GCA_964466095.1 uncultured Methylophilaceae bacterium
CGGAACCGATTGCAGAAACTATGCGAGCAGATAGCAGCAGAGATAGGCGAGTTTGGCTATCGTGTATTCACCGACAGCGCACCAGTACTAGAAGTGGCGCTCGCCGAGAAAGCCGGCTTGGGCTGGCGTGGCAAACACACCCTGCTGCTCTCTCGTGATGCTGGCTCCTGGTTTTTTCTCGGAGAAATCTACACAGACCTGCCTTTGCCGATAGATAGCCAAGGCCAGAATCATTGCGGTACCTGTAAGTCCTGCATGGATGTCTGCCCAACACAGGCGATTGTTGCGCCTTATGAAGTGGATGCCAGACGCTGTATCTCTTATCTGACTATAGAACTGAAAGACAGCATTCCTCTGGAGTTTCGCCCCATGATAGGCAATCGGGTCTACGGCTGCGATGATTGTCAACTCGCCTGCCCTTGGAACCGCTTTGCCAGACTGACCGGACAGGACGATTTCCATGTGCGCCACGGGCTGGATGACATCAGTCTGGCTGAACTGTTCAGTTGGGATGAAGCCACATTCAAGGAAAAAATGGCAGGCAGTGCAATTTATCGCATCGGTTACCAACAATGGCTGCGGAATCTGGCTGTCGGCCTAGGTAATGCACCTAGCACGCCTGATGTAATAGCCGCATTAAAAAGCCGTGAACTTGATGCCTCACCACTCGTCAGAGAGCACGTGGAATGGGCACTGAATCGACACCAGACTAAGCTATAATTCCGTCAACTCATCACCCTATAAAAAATCAAATGGCCTCCATCAATCTGCGCCACATGAGCCTCGCGCTATTTGCCACGCTCATCCTTTATGTTGCATTGACATTTCACCATTACGGCATCAGCAATGATGAGCTGGTTCAGCACGTGTACGGCAGACTCTTGCTGGATTTTTATTCCTCCGGTTTCACGGATATGTCAGCCTTCGAATATAAGAATCTTTATCTTTATGGTGGATTCTTTGACCTGATGGCTGCAAGTGTTGAACGCATACTGAATATCCCGGCAGAGTCATTGTGGCTATGGGATATGCGCCATCTTCTCTCCGCCATCTTCGGCTTGCTGGGCATCTTTGCCGTTTATAAATCTGCCAAGCTTCTGGGTGGTGAACGCGCAGGCTTGACTGCCGCCCTGCTGCTCAGCATCACCGCCGCCTGGTCTGGCGCCATGTACACACACACGAAAGATGTGCCTTTTGCCACCTGCATGGCTTGGGCGCTTTACTACACCATGTTGATCTCCAGGGAGCTGCCCAAGCCTTCCCTTAAGCTCAGCATCAAGCTCGGCATTGCCGTTGGTTGCGCACTCGGCCTGAGAATCGGCGCAGGTTTTGAGGTGATCTATCTGCTATTACTGCTGGTGGTTGCTGGCATGATGCAGGCACATGGCTTGATACCGCGTCTGCGTTACTGGGCTTTGTGCGTCAAACACCTGATCCCGGCAGGGATTACTGCATTTATCCTGATGGCAATCTTCTGGCCGTGGGGTGTGATGTCGCCGGAGCACCCGTTGGAGGCAATCAAGTCATTCTCGCATTTCAGTTTTGATATGCTGACCGTCATGGATGGCGAAGTCATGAGCATTGGTGCAGTGCCTCGTGACTATCTGTTGGCGTACCTGTTTGTACGCCTGCCTGAGCTTTTCCTGCTAGCACTTGGCGGCTTACTATTATTTGCTTGGCAAGGCCTGAAAGCTGAAAAACCAAGCCAGCAAGCTTTGCTGCTATGGTTCACACCAATCGTAGCTGTCGCATTCCCCCTGCTATTCATCATGATAGACAGGCCTGCGCTCTATAACGGCATACGTCATTTCACTTTCTTGTTACCACCTTTGGCCATACTGGCTGGCATAGGCTGGTTAGCCTATTGGGATGCACTGGAAAACTGGCGCAAATCAAAAGCTGCATTTGTCATGGTATCGCTTGCATTGGCGCTTACTACAGTGTCCACCCTGATACGCTTGCACCCTTACGAATACATCTACTACAACGCACTAGCCGGCAACATGATGGAGGCAGAAAGTGAATGGGAAGGTGATTACTGGTCTAGCAGTCTGAGAGAGGCGGCCGACATGCTGGAAGAAAAAGTCCCTGAATCAAAAAAAGGCATAGGTCCAACGCATCTGGTAGCCGTATGTGCAGAATCGATTCAGGGGGATGCCTATCTTGATGATCGCTTTGAAATCACCAAAAACTGGATCAAAGCCGATTTCTTCATCAGCACCACCAATATGAACTGCGATCAGGTATTGCGCGGCCAGGTCATAGCCAAAGTTGAACGGATGGGGGTAATATTGGCCGTGGTCAAAGACCGCAGAAATCTTGCTGATAAAGATAGACTCCCACGACGTGCCCCAGCCCATATGAGACAAAAATGAGCGATCTTAAGATCGCTCATTTTTGTCTCATATGG
>CAYXMC010000284.1:0-2386 GCA_964466095.1 uncultured Methylophilaceae bacterium
CTATCCACATTGAGATCGAAGGTAGAACGGTGCCAGTGAACAATCAGGTCATGGCGCCCGGCATGATCAAGGAAATTGCTTACGGTCTGATGAGCGAGGCACAAATCAAGGAATTTGAAGCCACGCTGGAAATGAACTTTGCCTACAGTGTGCCCGGAGTTGAAGAAGCACGCTTCCGTATCAACGTATTCCGCCAGCGTGGTGAGGTAGCGATGGTGATTCGCTGCATCAAGGCCAAGATACCTTCATTTGAATCACTGAGCCTGCCATTGATTCTCAAAGACCTTATCATGCGTCAACGCGGACTTCTGCTCGTGGTTGGTGCAACTGGCTCTGGCAAGTCCACAACGCTTGCATCCATGATCGATTACCGCAATGAGAACAGCGATGGTCATATCCTGACACTGGAAGACCCAATTGAATTCATACACAAGCACAAAAAATCCATCGTCGATCAGCGCGAGGTCGGGATTGACACCCTGTCTTTCGACAACGGCCTGAAAAACGCCATGCGTCAGGCGCCAGATGTGATCCTGATTGGTGAAGTGCGAGATATGGAAGGCATGAAACAAGCCATGGCGTATGCTGAAACTGGCCACCTCTGCCTGGCTACATTGCACGCCAACAATGCAAACCAAGCGATTGAGCGTATTGTTTCCTTCTTCCCGCCGGAAGGCAAAGCAGGCCTGCTGCTTGGCCTTTCTCTGAATCTGGTAGGCATTGTCTCTCAGCGCCTGATTCCCGGCACACAGTCCAAGCGCGTGCCTGCGGTAGAAGTTCTGATTAACATCCCTTACATCTCAGACTTGATCCAGAAGTCCAAGCTGGAAGAAATCAAGGAAGTTATGGGTAACAACAACGATATTGGCATGTGCACCTTCGATCAGTCGCTGTTCCGCTTGTTTAGCAATGGCAAGATCAGTGAGGAAAATGCGCTGGCAAATGCCGATTCACGTAATGACCTCTCCCTGAAGATACGCTTTGCCTCAGAGGGAGCCAAGGGTGGATTTGGAGCTTAGCTCTGACTAAGCTCTTGCTGCTCGTTGGCTGCAGCAAATAGTGCCGCCGCCACGATCAGGATGCCACCCAACCACTCATGCAGCTCCATGGCCTCGTTAGCCCAGTAATATGAAGCCACGGCAGCAACCACCAGCTCAAACAGAAAAATCACGGCAGCCCGGGTCACCGGTATCTGCGTAATGCCGTACTGCACTAACAGCGTGGCCAACATGAGCAGGATGGCAATCACCCCCATTACCAGCCAGTTGGTCAGGCTGAACACTTCCGGGCTAGGGAATGGCAAGCTTTGCAGGGGTGCGATCAATATGGACATACAAATCACACCCAACCATACCGCCATGGATTTGCTGCGCAGGCTCAGGTGGTGTGAGCGCCGGGTAATCACATTGGTCAGGGCAAACCCTATGCCGGATGACAAGGCCAGCCATTCCGCCTGATTTGCCGGTACAGGCAGTGCATTCGGCTGCCAGAGCATGATAAATGCACCCACCAAGGAAATAGCAATCACGACGATACCACGCAGGCCAACATGCTCATGCAACCAGAAATGCGCCAGTATCAAGGTCCACAATGGGGAAAGATAAAAAAGCAGCATCACACGCATCACTTCACCATCAATCACTGCCAGCACATAACTGAGATTGGTCCATCCGGCTACCAGCGCCAGCCAGTAAACGCTTTGCGGTTGCCTGAGAAAGTGACGCCAGTGGCGGGCAAACAAGGCAAAGCCCATCAAGGCCGTAATCGAATAAGTATAAAAACTGGAAGCAACGCCGGATACGCCAGCTTCCTGCATGATGCGATAGGGATACCAGATAACGCCCCAGCACATGGCACCGAAAAGCAGGCCAAAAATGGCCAGATACTGCCTGTTGTTCAAATCAGATACTCCAAATGTCTTTTGATGAATGCTGCTTGTTAAGCCCAACGCAGCAATTCGCGCGCGGAGCCAGCATGTTCATTTATAATTGCGGCTATGAATCCTAACCTCAATTTATTACAGCCCTACCCGTTTCAACGTTTGCGCGATCTCTTTCAGGGGATCAAACCGAATCCGGATTACAGCCCTATCAACCTTTCCATAGGTGAGCCCAAGCATGAGACTCCCGCGCTAATCAAGAATGCGCTGGTGAATAATCTTGCTGGCCTGGCTAATTATCCCACGACTGCGGGCGTGACAGAGCTAAGACAAGCAATTTCCAACTGGGCCACACGCCGTTATGGCATTCCGGCGCTGGATATCGAGAAAGAGATCATCCCCATCAATGGTAGCCGTGAGGCACTGTTTGCTTTTGCACAGGCCGTAATAGACCGCAGCAAGCCAAACCCTGTAGTGATCTCGCCCAATCCGTTCTATCAGATCTAC
>CAYXMC010000285.1:0-2379 GCA_964466095.1 uncultured Methylophilaceae bacterium
TGACCCCGCATACCTTCGCCAACACTTACTGCAATTTCACCCAGCATTCCTTATTCCCACTAGCGTAAATTTAAATGCCTAAACTTCAGAGCTGCCAATCCAATTGTCTGAGCAAGCAAATCCCAAATAAGCGTCCCAGCCGTCCTGCTGAATTTTGAAGTCTACATCGGCACCAGCTTGCTCTAAACCGTCATGTGTCCATCCACCTACTGGCGCTTGAATGGTGTACAAGTGATTGTGGTCCAGATCAGTAAAAACTAGGGCTTGATGCTCCTTTCCTTTTAACAGGTCTGGCTCACCAGGTAGAACAGCACGAGCGACAATTGCCATGGTTTTTCCTATGATCGTTAATTTTTATTTTGCTCATACTTCGTCCACTATTTTGAATGTAGAGCGGCGGATTGCAGCAATTTCCTCGCTTGTTAAACCGTGAGTACAGACTTTACCAACAATCTCACCTTGGTCATCTGTAATGATGAAGCCGTTACTACTTAAAATTGCCAGTGCAAGGTCAAGCTCTGTATCCCGACCTGTGGACGGTAAATACAAGTGAGCCCTCATATTATTCCGCTCAATCACCGCGATTGAGTTAGTAATACTGTCCCTTTGGGAACTTGTTATAGATCTGAGCAAGCTAGCAAACCAATTTTTCATCATAGAGCGCCTTTAATATGCAATCCGTACATCTGTGGGTTTCCTGTGCTACGACTGTCTTTTATGACGAAGTTCACGGGCTGATTGTTTAAACTCAAACCAGCTCTTCACATGGTATGTTCTTGATTCGCCTGTTGCTGGGTTTGTCAGCTCAACTGCATGTTCTTCAGTATTTTGACCGAGAACCGCGTTAACTACCGCAACTGCTGCATTGGAGGCCAGGTGCCAATCGTTCCTTACATTCACGGAAGGAGCGGGAAGCCCATTTAGTGTCGCTTTTGCTTCGAATTCGTTAGGTCCCATATTTACCCTGTTTTCTGTGCTTAAGATTGCCATTTATCACGCAACTGTTGCATGATTCCACTACCTTCTTCATTCATCCAGCCTGATGGCCACAACTGGTGAGCAACACAACCGGCAATCGCTACCTCTGCATGAGCTCTATTTGTAGCGTCAAGTTTGTGAATGTTTTGCATGTTACACGGTGATCCGTATTCCATTGACAACAGCAGTCTTGCTGCCGATTCTGAGCCTGATCCGGAATGCTCAATAGCTTGACTTGCCAAATGATAAGCGGATTTACCGCGAGTACTCGTTGCCAAAACTTCCTCATATTTTTCGGCTTCACGTTGGGCATATTGTTCTAACGTCATTCTGCCGTTCATGTTCTTTCTCCTTGAACACTCTCTAACTGAGCGATTCGGTCAACTGTCGCCTGTATTGCTAATTCCAGTTTGTCTTTTTTCGCTCTTAAATCATCTATCCGGCGCTTCTGCATTTTCAGCTCTGGAATTGGTTGTTTATCGTCCGTCAACGGGCGGTATTCGCATTCAAATCGCCCCCAGGCTTCGTTCTCATTTTTATGCCCATCACCACTTAACTCAAGCGTGCAATAAGGACAATAAAGCTTTGGTGGCTCCATGCTTGCTCCCTGTGCTGTTAATTAAGGCCAGAACGGATCAAGAATCCAATCAGCAATAACCTGTCGCTGGCTTTTATCGAGGACTGAGGCTGCATCAGTAAAGTCGAAATCAAACCCGTCACGGTTAAGCCAGACACCTAAAACAAATCGCGTCATGATCGCCTGACCATGTGAGGCAACGCCAAGAAAACTATCTACTTGTTCTTGTCGGAAAACTCTTTTTTCAAAATCAAACAAGGGCAGTAGATACGGCGTGTTCTGCTCAAGCCAGAGTGCAAACTTTGCCTGGGATGGAGATAACCTTAAATTCAGTTCCATGATCTGTTTTATCCTTTATTCAGAATCTTCCCCGTTATCAATTACTTGACCACCGGCAACCAATGGTGTGACTCAGCGCCCGAAAGCCGGTGTACCGATCACATCCTCAGCAGGCCAAAGCTCAACAGCACCGTTTTCGAATACGACGTGCCAGGCAATTATTTTTTGTTCCACCATGCTCTGGTATCCTATGCCGCTTTAGAAGCGAGTAAACCAGTTCCATTGCAATGCTGGCACTCGCCATCAACATGACGCTGCTGGCCGTTCTGCATCGCAGCCTTAACGATATTTGGACCTTTCTCCGGCCAAACACCCATTAGCCGATCTTGATTTGGTGTCAGCTCAACTGCCACACAGTTGCAGAGCTGGTCAAAAGGTGCTGTTTCAAACGCCAGTAAGTCGCTCATTTGCTTTTTCCTTCTACAATTTCTTGGCTTTGAACTGCTTGATAATTAATAAGCATTTGGGGCACGTAATACCGCCAC
>CAYXMC010000286.1:0-2347 GCA_964466095.1 uncultured Methylophilaceae bacterium
TGAACGTATGTCGGCACATCAGTAGCACGCACAATAATGAGCCGTACGTCCGGACGATTGGTCGGCAGGATAAGCTTGCGTGAAGATTCGGGGTCTTCCAGCGCTGTAATCCCTGCTGCAGCCAGCAACGGCGTCGTTTCTTCGAAAATGCGGCCTTTTGAAAGGGCTATCGTAATCATGCTTAATGTACTCTTTTCACTTTTGCGCCCAGCGCATTGAGCTTTTCTTCCAGATGTTCATAGCCACGATCCAGATGATAAATACGTTCGATAACCGTCTCACCCCGTGCAACCAGAGCTGCCAGCACCAAGCTTGCCGAAGCACGCAGATCGGTAGCCATGACTGTTGCACCATCCAGCACGTCTACACCGCGCACTATAGCGGTATTGCCTTCCACATCAATATTGGCACCAAGGCGCATCATTTCCTGCACATGCATGAAACGATTCTCGAAAATCGTTTCGGTCACGCGTGCGACCCCATCTGCTACCGCATTCAAGGCCATGAACTGAGCCTGCATATCGGTTGGAAAAGCAGGGTGCGGGGCAGTTCGTATATTCACAGCTTTTAACCTGCCGCTACTTTTCACAGAAATACTGTCTGCATCGTGCTCAATCTCAGCCCCAGCCTCACGCAGTTTTTCGATAACAGCATCCAGTAAATCTGCACGGGCGTTGCGTAATTTTACCTGACCACCGGTCATCGCAGCAGCCACCATGTAAGTACCCGCTTCTATACGATCGCAAACAACACGATGTGCTGCGCCAGTCAGACGCTCTACACCATGAATTGTGATCACGTCGGTACCAGCACCTTCAATCCGGGCACCCATCTTGATCAGGCAGTCTGCCAAATCGACAACCTCAGGCTCTTTCGCTGCATTTTCCAGTACAGTTGTGCCATCGGCCAGCGCAGCCGCCATCATCAGGTTTTCAGTACCGGTGACAGTGACCAAATCCATGTAGTAACGGGCACCTTTTAGACGCTTTTTAGGCAAATGCGCTGCGCTAGCTTCAATATACCCATGTTCAATGTGAATTTCAGCGCCCATAGCCTGCAGACCCTTGATATGCAAATCCACCGGACGCGAACCAATCGCACAACCGCCGGGCAAAGAAACCCGTGCATGGCCAAATCGTGCCAATAGCGGCCCCAATACAAGAATGGAGGCACGCATGGTTTTCACCATCTCGTAAGGTGCTTCGTGCACATTGATCTCGCCACCATCCAGCGTCACACAGTCTTTGGCACCAGTATCACCGCCTGGAGTCACCTTGACACCCATGTGTTTGAGCAGGGCAAACGTGGTGTTAACGTCCTTCAAGTCAGGCACACTGGAAAGCTTGAGCGGTGTTTCTGCGAGCAGGGCTGCACACAAGATAGGCAAAGCTGCATTCTTGGCACCAGAAATGGTAACCTCGCCATGCAAGGGTACACCACCTTCTATGAGGAGTTTATCCATCAAACCTCAGCCAGCATCTTTTGTAATTCGCCTTGCTGATAGAGATCACGCATGATATCTGCACCGCCAATAAACTCACCTTTGATATACAACTGAGGGATGGTTGGCCAATTAGCATACACCTTGATGCCCTCGCGAATCGCGGGGTCTTGCAAGACATCAACAGTCACGACATCTGTTGCGCCACAGGCTTGCAGAATCTGCACCGCCAATCCGGAAAATCCACATTGCGGAAATTTCGGGCTACCCTTCATATAAAGAACCACCGGGTTTGCAGTCACCTGATTTTTGATAATTTCCTGAACATCCATTTTCTATCTCCAACAAATTGATTCTATTATTCACATCCATCTGCCACCGCAGATCATCTGTCCATTCTGGCCCAGATTTCAGGTGTAAAAGTGCGCATTGAAAGCGCATGGATTTCCTGACGCATACGATCTCCCAGCGCCTGATATACCAACTGATGCTGCTGCACCATATTCTTGCCAACAAACTGCGGACTAACCACCACAGCCTCAAAGTGCTGTCCATCATCCCCCAGCACTTTGACATAGTCACAGGCCAAGCCTTGTTTAATGTAGGTTTCGATATCGGAAGCACTCAACATTGATTATTTATCCACGTAATTTGTAGCCTGATTTCAGCAAACTCAGAGCAAACCAAGATAATGCCAAAAAGCTAGCCAAAACAACAACAAAACTTAAACCTGGCGCCACATCACTGACCCCAAAAAAGCCGTAGCGGAACCCGTCTATCATGTAAAAGAAAGGATTCAGATGTGATACCTTCTGCCAAAAATCCGGCAAAGAATGAATCGAATAAAATACGCCCGACAAGAATGACAGCGGCATGATAATAAAATTCTGGAACGCTGCCATCTGG
>CAYXMC010000287.1:0-2337 GCA_964466095.1 uncultured Methylophilaceae bacterium
CCACGCCTGGCACGATCAGCGCTGCGCACGGCAAAAAACGATGCCCACGCATCGTTTTTAATCAGGAAGTCACTGCATTCGCAGTTCAGAACAGGAAGGATAAGGCAGCGATTAATCCGCCGATGGCTGCACCAGCCAGCACATCACTCGGGTAATGCAAGCCGAGCACTACTCGTGACATAGCCACCATCACAGTAAATGGCACCAACAACCAAGCCAACATTGGGTAATAAACTAAGGCAACCGAGCAAAATGCAACAGCGTGCAAAGTATGGCCAGAAGGAAAGCTGAACCTATCTAGTGGACGCCCTGTCAGCCAGATATCCTGATGCACTTCATATGGACGCGGACGCAAGGTCTTGCCCTTGATCCACTTATACAGGCAAGTGCCAATCAGGCCGGCCAAGCCCATGTGCAAGGCAGGTTGAATACCATCATTGCCCTGGGTCAGGATGATACCCAGCATCACTGTATACCAGAATACGCCATCACCAAGGCGGCTGATCAGCCTGAACCACAGGCGCACCCAGCGATACTGGCTGGTATGGTTGACCTTGATGCAAAGAGCGCTATCAAAGGCATTGAAACGGTGTAAATAAAACGCGAGCTTATGCGACATAATGACCTCCACTATGCTGAGGTTGATAAAGCTTGAATGTATAGACTTTGTTCATGCGCGCAGAATGACACGCGAGTGTGACAGTTTGATGAAAGCAAGATAAATACCTGACTGATTAATAATCCCTTATCAATCAGTCAGGTAGAGGGTTTACGGCTATACAGCCTGTTGAACGACCGCAGCGATTTTTTCAGCCAGGCCTTGCACCTGCTGCTGATTGGTACCTTCGACCATGACGCGGATTTTAGGCTCGGTGCCGGAGGCCCTCAGCAATACACGTCCATGACCATTAAGTTCGGTCTCTGCAGCCTGAACAGCAGCTTGAATAGCCTGGTTGTTTGCAAGATCAATACGCTGTGCCACGGTGACATTCACCAGCACCTGTGGATACAGGGTCAGTTGTTTGCGCATGGCACCAAGCGTCGTATTTTGCGCCTTCAAGGCATGCAATACCTGCAGGGCGGCAATAATGCCATCACCACTGGTATGTTTATCCATCACCAGAATATGGCCAGAATTCTCCCCGCCCACCTGCCAATTGTGCTCAACCAGCAGTTCCAGCACATAACGATCCCCCACCTTGGCACGCTTGAACGGGATATTGTCTTTAGCCAGCGCATGTTCCAACGCTAGGTTAGTCATCAGGGTGCCCACCACGCCGCCAGCTAATGTGCCTTGCAGATGCTTGTGTTTGGCAATGATATAGAGCAACTGGTCACCATCCAGCAGATTGCCTTCTATATCCACCATCATGACGCGATCACCATCGCCATCAAAGGCAATACCAAGGTCGGCCTTGTGTTCCACTACTGCTTTGCACAAGGCTTGGGGATGCGTAGAGCCGCAATCCACATTGATATTGAGACCATCCGGCTTGTTGCCGATAGCAATTACTTCTGCCCCTAATTCATGGAACACAGGCGTGGCCACATGATAAGTCGCACCGTGTGCACAATCCAGAACGATCTTCAAACCACGCAAGTCGAGGTCATTAGGAAAAGTACTCTTGCAGAATTCGATATAGCGACCTGCAGCATCATCAATCCTGCGCACACGCCCAAGATCGGCCGAAGCCATCACTTGCATGGGCTTCTCGAGCTCTGCTTCAATCGCCAGTTCGACCTCATCCGGCAACTTTGTACCTTGTGCGGAGAAGAATTTGATACCGTTATCTTCATATGGGTTATGAGAAGCGGAAATGACAATACCAGCCTGCGCGCGCAATGCACGAGTCAAGTAAGCAATGGCTGGGGTAGGCATAGGGCCGGTCAGCCTGACATTCACACCTGCAGCGCAGAGTCCTGCTTCTAGTGCCGATTCCAGCATGTAGCCAGAAATCCGCGTATCCTTGCCTATCAGCACCGTAGGCCGGGTATCCTTAGGCAAATGGCTATCAGCCCCTACCAGCACACGGCCAGCCGCATAGCCCAGACGCATGACAAACTCCGGGGTAATCGGAGACTCTCCGACACGACCACGTATGCCATCCGTACCAAAATATTTTCTGCTCATATGATTGAATTTGAAGTTGTTATAGCAAAGTTGTTATAGCAAAGCAGAGACGATCTTCAGCGCATCAACCGTTGCCTTGACATCATGTACCCGCACTATTCTAGCCCCTTTCAGGGTAGAGGCAACAGAAGCGGCAATGCTGGCGTGCACACGTTCATCCACTGTCGCACCTACTAATTGGCCCAATATGGATTTGCGCGACAAGC
>CAYXMC010000288.1:0-2332 GCA_964466095.1 uncultured Methylophilaceae bacterium
AGGTTAGTGTCTTTGAGTTTTTCCACAAATTCGAGAAACTCAATCGGGTATTTCTGTTCCAGCAGCTTGGCGCGTTCACGTAACGATGTCCAGCGTAAATCTCTGGGCGCACGTTTAAAGCCAAACACCACGATATTGCCGGGGCGGCCCGTTCTTAACACCAGCACACGCTCATGAAAGCTTTGTTGCAGGCGTTGCAGGTAGATATCAAAGTTGCGGTCACTACCCCACAGGTTTACAGCAAGCATGCCATCCAGCCGCAAGGCCTCGGAACAACTATCGAAAAAGTCCTGACTATACATATCGGGCGGGATACCCTGGCTATCAAAAATATCCAGCATCAAGATATCAGTGGAATTTGGGTTCTGCTGCACATGGGCAACACCATCACCTTCAATCACCTGCAGTCTCTCATCATCATCCGGCAGATAAAAATGACTGCGCGCCACCCGTATGATGTCCGGGTTGATCTCCACTACAGTAGTCGCTACTTCCGGCACATAATGATGCAAGAACTTCGGGATGGAGCCACCGCCCAGCCCCAGCAATAGTACCTGCTCATATTTATGGGCAAACAACAGGAACATCATCATGCCGCGCGAATAAGCAAGCTCCAGCTCATAAGGCGCCTTCACGCGCATTGCACTCTGCACCGTGTCCGAACCCAGATAAAGATTGCGGATGCCGTTAATCTCATTGATCTCGATGGCATCCTGATTGGTAATCCCTTTGTGGATGGCACGCGAAATTTTACGACCTAGCCTGAACATCTATGCGGCCTCATCTTCTGTCACCGGCGCTGCCTCCACTGCCTTGAAGCGGGTTTCCACTTCCATGGCGAGGGTATCCACCTGCTTGATTTCCAGCAGCACACGCGTACCCGTAGCCAGCTCCGGCAGGCTGTGTACCTTGGTAATGAATGGCATATCGTCAAAACGCACCAGATTCTCGCGCCATACCGTTGCCTTGATCTCACTGATATTTTCCTGAACAAGATATTGCAGGCACCAATAGCGCTCCATACGGCCCTGGAAATCGTTATAAGCGTTATAGGTCAGGTCGAAATTGCGCATGATACCGGCTAGTTCATCGCTATCTTTGGCGTACACTGGCTCTACTGACTGTATGACTGCGATGATCTGGCGCTGATTAACCAAGTCCACTGCCCTGCGTAGCGGCGAAGTACACCAGCTATATTGCGCCACGCCCAGCCCCTGATGTTGCTCAGCCTTCAGGGTCATGTAGACCTTACCCCCATTCTGCGCACGATAGATACCAGAGACTTCGTGCTTTGCCAGCAGGCCGCCCCAATGACTGTTCGCCTCTATCATCAACTCGGAGACCAGTTTATCCATGGGTGAACCGCGGTGACGGCTGACGATACTGACCTTGCCATCCTGTACATAAAAATTGTAATCAAGCTGTGGCGGCTTGCTCGGGTCGAACTTGCCTCGCGCCTTTTCCAGCGATTCCGCCAGACGGAATAAAAACAGCAGCCGCCCCCAATAAGGGTGGCCGCTATCCTGCTCCAGGGTATGCTCGTTGAAATATGGCTCCAGCGCATCGTGGCGCAGGTTCTCGGCGATTTCCACCAACTCCACGCGAGTATCACGCTGAACAATCGCCAAGTCTGGCGTCACATCCAGATACAGCGAGAGCGCCGGGCGCCACTCACCTGCATTCAAGCTAAAAGGTAGAATGGCTGCTTCAGGCAACATGGTGATCTTGTTGCCAGGCATATAAACCGTAGAAAGCCGCTGCATGGCAATCGCATCAAGATCAGTGTGCGGGCCAATACCCAGAGAAGGCGCAGCAATATGAATACCGACACGGGTATTGCCATCTGGCAGCAGCTGCACGGAGAAGGCATCATCAATTTCTGTGGTGGTACTGTCATCGATACTGAAGGCAGCCACAGCAGCTTTGGGTAGATCTGTATGCATTTGTGGCGGCTGATGTGCCTCGAAACCCGTGCCCCGCGGAAAGTATTCACGCAGGAAAGCGCCCAAATGGTAATCATGGATGGAAGTGATCGCCCCTGCATCTGCCAACACCCGTACATGGCTTAGGTGTGACTCCATGGCAGCCTGATCCAGCGCTTTCCATTCCATGCTGCTCTTATCTGGTTCATAGAACAACATATCCAGCCTGGCTTTGAGTTCATCCGGCAGTTGGCGGGATTTCAGCGCCTCAACCCAGGAAGCGATCTTCTCCGCCTGCAGGCGCTTCTTTTCCAGCCCGGCCAGCGCAGCTTTCAGAGTATCGGCAGGTGCTGCCTTGTAGCGGCCCTTGCCCTTGCGATAGAAATAGACGGGGGCACTGTGCAGCTTGA
>CAYXMC010000289.1:0-2332 GCA_964466095.1 uncultured Methylophilaceae bacterium
CGGAATCGGGTGGAACGGATGGATATAACCACGATGGATGCTATCCAGCGGCCACATCTTGCGGAACTTGATGATGTTGAATGTCATGAAGGTATAACCCAGCAAACCGGAGAGGATGGAGAAGGTAATCACCTGATCAAGCAAACCGGTAAACGCGAACGACACAGCGATAGGCACCAGAAAAATGATGGCACGATACGGCGTGCGATAACGTGGATGGATAGCACCGAAGAATACCGGCATATAGCGGTCACGACCCATGGAGAACCAGGCGCGTGAAGCATCGTTGATACAGCCATTGGCAGAGGCAATTGCAGCAAATGCAGTGGCAATGAAGAGCAATAACTGCAGCTTGGTACTACCAACCAGCGTGCCTGCGTCATACAGCGGCGTTATGGCTTGACCAAGGTATTGCCAAGGCATCAGGCCGGAGCAGATGTACCAGGTCAGTGAGGCTGCTACCAGCAAGGTCATCATGCCGCCCATAGTGCCCAGCGGGATGGCGCGGCCTGCTGAGCGTACTTCTTCAGCAGCCTGACAAGTACCTTCAATCCCCAGGTAATACCACATGCCGAATTGCAGGGCAGCCACCACGCCTATCCAGCCATAGGGCAAATCAGTCAGCAGTTCTTTATGCTGCAGTACAGCGCCTGGATTGGTTGGCTCAACCGCAATGAACAGCACCAAGATGGACAGGAACGCCACAAAGGTAATGACAAAGTTCAAGGTCAATGTCATGAACACGCCGCGATAATTCAGCCATGCCAGAAAAGCGATGGTCAACACCACGAATGGCCGCGTATCCAGCCCCTCATGTCCTAGCGCCTCGGCGCCTGCTTTCATCAGATCGCCCACTACCAGCGCATCCGCCGCCTCCAGCATGGTGTAAGCCATGACCAGATACAAGCCGACATTAAATGCCATCAATGGTCCAATGATGTGCTTGGCCTGAGTGTATTGCCCCCCAGCTGCAGCCACTGTAGATGTCACTTCGGAGTCGATCATCGCTACACAGGTATACAACAGACCGATCACCCAGCAGGCAATCAGCGAGCCATAAGCTCCGCCCTTGGCTACCGAGAAGTTCCAGCCCATGAACTCCCCTACCAACACGATACCTACGCCCAACGCCCACACATGGAAGGGGTTGAGCACTTTTAACATGGAAATGCGCTGCTCGCCGGCAGCGCCAGTATTCTGATTACTCATATGCCCTCCCCTTATTGTTCGCCATTGAGTTCTTCAACGCCTTCGCGCGAACTCATGAGGAACTCTTCATCGTATTGTTGTGAAACACTGATGGCATCTACCACGATCCACAGCAGCAGAACGGCAGAAATGCCCCAAGCGGCATAACTCAAGATATCCCAGAAATTCATGATGTCTCTCCTTAATCGCCAAACTTTTCCGCGATGACTTCGCGGAACTGCTTGTCAGAAACTTTGATCATGAAAATGAAATAACCGATGATGACCGCGGCAGTAATGCAAAGCCACAATGGGTCTATCGAGTAATCAAAGCGATTGTTGATGAGGGCTGCAGCTTTTTCGGCGTCATAGCCCAGCTTTTCCCATTGCTGCTGTACAACAGGGGAAAGATTGAGTGACTCCCAGGTGGGCTTCACAGCTTCAGTAGCGGCCTCAGTGGCTGCTTCAGCGGCCGCATCTGCCTTGAACAGCAATGGCAGCAGCAAGCTCAGGTAAACCAGAACCAGAATGAACAAAGAATCAAAAATTTGCCCAAACCAGCCCTGTTTCGGCGGTTCGTACTTGGTACCCATGATTAATCTCCTAGTAATAATTTTTAGTAATCGTTTTTTTTATTTATGAGCTTTTGCAGCTTTGTTGGCATCCACGTGCTTGATGTCCAGACCGTAGATGAACTGTTTGTCATCCACAAAGTGCTTGGTCATAGCACTGATGGAAGCAGTGTTGAATATGAGTAAGGCGAAACTGCTGATATACATGACCAGACGGATTGTCGGGTCCTGCACGATTTGAAGAATAAAAAACAATACAAAGAGTACGGCAGCCCATAGTAGAAGAATATCTACCCAAGCCATGATGCAATCCTGCACGAACATGCGTTGAATACGCGACTGTAAGTCCTGTTTCATTTCTCTCTCCCTATGATTGATTATCAAATCTTTTAATTCTGGTTATGGCGAATGTCTCAGGTGTGAGGCTCCTTTACTTGAATGGCAAGCGCATACAAAAACGGGACGCTAAAAAAGAAAAAGCTGCTTGATGCATGACATCAGCAGCGCTAAAAAAAGAAAAGGGAGTATCGTCTTTGGAGATGAACAATCGGGGATTTATTGAGCAGATGCAAG
>CAYXMC010000290.1:0-2325 GCA_964466095.1 uncultured Methylophilaceae bacterium
AATCTAGCGCAAAATCTAAACTTTTCGGGATACATCACTATCTTGTTTTTTCAGAAAAAATCAATGCCGCTCAATAGCCGCCGTGAGGCTGCTCCACCACCAAGCGCTGGCCTTGTTAAAGAGGCATGGTGGTTGTTTCTTGTAGTGGTTGGGATCTACCTCACTGTTATTTTATTTAGTTATTATCAAGATGATCCTTCTTGGTCTCATAGTGCGAGTGCAAGCGCGATTGTACATAACGCAGGCGGTACTGTAGGGGCTTGGCTATCGGATATCCTGCTCTATCTTTTTGGTTTTTCTGCTTGGTGGTTTGCAGTATTTGCTTTTTATGCCATGTGGCTAGTGTATCTGAAACTGGATAATGTAGCGGCTGAGAGCAAACCTTTGCTCTTTTTCAATATTGCCGGTTTTGTCTTGCTGCTGGCTGCTTCCAGTGCCATGGAAGCAGGGCATATCTTCCCGATCACCGAATATCTGCCACTAAGCCGTGGTGGCTTGCTGGGCGGGGCGATTGTTTGTCTCTTGCGTTCCATGCTGGGATTCGCCGGTTCGACCATGTTACTGCTATTAATGCTTGCAGTAGGGTTTAGTCTTTTCACTGGATGGTCTTGGATCGTGATGACCGAGAAATTAGGTGCTGGCATAGAGATAAGCTACAGCTTTATCAAAACTAAATGGCAGGACAGGCAAGATAGGAATGCCGGTAAAGTGGCAGAACAATTGCGTACAGAGTTTGTGGAAAGCGAACGCAAGCGCACGGAAGACCGCGTTCCCATACAAATTGAAACACCAGCACTGGAAATCCAGAAAAGTGATCGGGTCGAAAAGGAACGCCAAGCTCCTTTGTTCGAGGCATTGCCAGACTCACCTTTGCCGCCATTACATCTTCTTGACGAACCGCATGGCGAGATCGAGGTGCAGTCTGCCGAGACATTGGAGTTTACTTCACGACTCATCGAACGCAAGCTGATGGATTTTGGCATTGAGGTCAAAGTACTTACAGCTTTACCAGGCCCAGTTATCACGCGATATGAGCTTGAGCCGGCTCCTGGTGTGAAGGGTAGCCAGATTGCAAATCTGTCCAAAGATTTGGCACGCGCATTGTCTGTAGTGAGTATCCGGGTTGTAGAAACGATTCCCGGTAAAAGTTGTATGGGGCTGGAAATTCCCAATCCTAAAAGACAGGTTGTTTTCCTTTCCGAGATATTAGGATCTCAGGTTTATGCAGACGTACATTCACCTCTGGCAATCGCCTTGGGTAAAGATATTTCTGGTAAGCCGGTTGTGGCGGATCTGGCGAAGATGCCGCATGTGCTGGTTGCAGGTACCACTGGTTCAGGTAAGTCGGTGGCTATTAATGCGATGATTTTGAGCTTGGTGTACAAGGCAGAGCCGAGTCGAGTGCGCATGATACTGGTTGACCCCAAGATGCTTGAAATGTCGGTATATGAAGGTATTCCGCATTTGCTGGCACCTGTAGTCACTGATATGCGACAAGCTGGTAATGCCCTTAATTGGTGTGTTGCTGAGATGGAGCGACGTTACAAGTTGATGTCTGTATTGGGTGTGCGTAATCTTGCCGGTTTTAACCAGAAAATTCGTGATGCTGTTAAAGAAGGGACGCCAATTACGCATCCTTTCAGTTTAACCCCGGATAGCCCAGAGCCGCTGGATGAGTTGCCTTTGATTGTCGTTGTGATTGATGAACTTGCCGATATGATGATGGTGGTTGGCAAGAAGGTGGAAGAGTTGATTGCCCGACTGGCGCAAAAGGCTCGCGCTTCTGGCATCCATCTGATTCTTGCAACACAACGTCCATCTGTAGATGTCATTACCGGCCTAATCAAAGCAAACATTCCCACGCGAGTTGCATTCCAAGTTTCTAGCAAAATCGATTCGAGAACAATTCTGGATCAGATGGGAGCTGAGACTTTGTTAGGTCAAGGGGATATGCTGTATCAACCCCCGGGTACTAGCTATGCACAGCGTGTACACGGCGCCTTTGTCAGTGATCATGAGGTGCATCGGGTTGTTGAGCATTTGAAGAGTCTGGGGGAACCGAATTACATTGAAGGTATTCTTACCAACCAGACAGAAGAGGGTGGAGAAGTAGGCGAAGCATCGGATGGCGGCGGCGAGACCGATCCTTTGTATGACGAGGCTGTAGCAATCGTTCTCAAAACACGCAGGGCTTCAATCTCTGCCGTGCAAAGACATCTGCGCATAGGTTATAACCGTGCAGCTCGGCTTATTGAAGAGATGGAACGTGCAGGGCTGGTTTCACCGATGCAAAGTAACGGAAATCGAGAAGTATTGGCTCCGAAT
>CAYXMC010000291.1:0-2317 GCA_964466095.1 uncultured Methylophilaceae bacterium
GCTTCGGCTTCCGTGTTCTGCTCGCCAAAGGTCATGGTGCCGAGACAGATGGCAGAAACATTCAGATTTGTGTGTGCTAGTTTGTGAAATTCCATTTTTATATTCTGTGAGCGATTAAAATGAACTTTATCATGCGATCAGGCTCATTTGCGGGGCACTTTGGTTTTTCAGCCTGAGTCCCGATCAAGATTCAATCCAACGATTATTTTTAGAAAGGAGTCATTTTGGTCAGTTTTTCAAATCTGTTAGTTCCTGCCATCCTGTTTTTTGGCTTGGGGGTTCTGGCTCAGCTGATTCGATCAGATCTTAAATTTCCTGCTGACTTTACCAAATCACTGACTATTTATCTGCTGGTGGGCATAGGCCTGCATGGCGGTATAGAGCTGGCAAAAGTGGATGTGGCTTCTGCGGTTGGTGCAATTATTACAGCGCTGGCCCTTGGATTCACCTTGCCTCTGCTGGCTTACTGGATATTGAGGGCACTGGGTCGCATTGATTCGATGAATGCAGCAGCGATTGCTGCGCATTATGGTTCTGTCAGTGCCGGTACTTTTTTAACAGCAGTGGCGTTTCTGGATTCCATGGGGGAATCGCACGAGGCTTATCCGGTCATCATGCTGGCGATTATGGAATCACCCGCCATCATGATTGGTCTGGTGTTGGCAACCATGGCCAGAGGTGGCCAACAGCCGCAGGAAGAACGCATGAGCAAAAAAGAGCTGCTGCGTGAGGCCTTTACCAATGGCAGTGTGGTGCTGTTGATTGGCGGCATGCTGATTGGTATGGCTTCCACTGAAAAGAGCCTGGGCAAGATACTGCCTTTCTTCGACAGCATGTTTATGGGTGCACTCTGCTTGTTCTTGCTGAACATGGGCATGGAAGCGGCCAAGCGCCTGCATGAGTTCAAGTTGGTGGGTAAGTTTCTGGTGGCGTTTGGCTTGCTGATGCCCATACTTGGTGGCTTGATAGGCCTGGTAGTTGGTCACAGCCTGCTCGGTTACGGTGTGGGCGGCACTATGCTGGTAGCCGTGTTGGCAGCCAGTGCTTCCTATATCGCAGTGCCACCGGCTATGCGCCTTGCCATCCCGGAAGCCAATCCATCGCTTTACCTGACTTTGTCTTTGGGCGTCACCTTCCCGTTTAACGTTGTGCTGGGAATACCGCTTTATTACCAACTTGCAAAAATGATATGCGCTTGAAAGAGGAGAAAACATGAAAACCCTGAAACGCGTGGAAATAGTGATAGAGGCGATCGAGGAATCCAAGGTCATTCAGATTCTGAAAGAGGTGGGCATCGATGGCTATACGGTGTATCACCATGTGGGTGGTAGCGGACAGCGTGGAGATCGTGACAGCTTAGCCTTTGGCGACAAATTTGAGAATGTCGCTTTCGTGATTGCCTGTGAACCTTCCCAGCTTGGTCAACTGACTGAAGCAATCAGACCCTTGCTGAGGAAATTCGGTGGCATGTGTCTGGTTTCAGATGCACAGTGGCTGATGCATAACTAGAGACAGCAAAAGACTGAAAAGGCCAGTGAGCATACACTCACTGGCCTTTTTTATTGCGCCATTTTTGAGTTTAGAACGACCAGGTATAACCTGCGTAAGCGAGTGGTTGAGTGCGGGTTTCTACAATCGGACTATCGGCTTGCTCATCACCCAGATAGGTCAGGAAGGTGCCGAATAGCAGATAGCTTTTATCGTTAACCGGGTAGGCACCATTAAAGCCTATCTGGTATTGCATGCCGGCGCCTGCCTTATAAGCCGGACGGAAAGGAGTGCTTTCCTTGTTGGCGACGCCATAGTAGTAATCGTTCACCTTGTCATCATTCCAGGTGGCGCCCACCAAGCCATTCAGGCGCAGGCCGGGGCCACGTATCAGGCCCTTGATGTATTGCAGCTGCACGTTCTGGCCCTTGCTTGCGGAGCCAGCATCAAAATTCCATTGTGCGTTGACAGTACCAAAATCGGTTTGCCAGCGCAGGGCAGGGCCTACATCCACGGAAAAGTCACGGTCATCCATCCCCTTGGTGCGGTCGCCATCTTTGGCATCCCAGCCAAAACGGGCTTCAGCGGCTAAACCCAGACGCAGACGCTTGTCATCTGAATCCAGCAACCAGATACCAGCCTGCAGCGCATTGATATAGACCTTGTCGGCATAACTGGCCTTAACAATGGGCAGTACCATGGTTTTCAGTTCATCGGAGCCGGAAGCCTTGGGCAATACGCCTATCCCCAGACCATACAGATTGCCGTCTCGCGGAATGGCAGTTTCGGTCTGGCGGTCGATTCTTTCATTGGCCATGGATAACAACGG
>CAYXMC010000292.1:0-2280 GCA_964466095.1 uncultured Methylophilaceae bacterium
ATCCAGCGATTTTCCTACAAGAAGTTTTTAACCTTGTGCGGCAATAATCTGGCCGCTTGTTCCCTTGCTATCCTGCCCCATCAGGTATAGATAGCTGTCCATGATACTTTCAGTGCTTGGTAGTGATTGATGTACTTCACCCGGATGTGATTTTTTGCGTTGCGGTGATTGCACTGCGCCCGGAATGATTGCGTTGATGCGAAGATTGGGATGAATCTCCAGCTCTTGTGCCCATGTTTTCACCAAGTGTTCAACAGCCTGTTTGCTGATGCCGTGTGATCCCCAATAAGCGGATGCCTGATGTCCTGCGCTGCTAGAAGTGAAGATGATAGAGGCATCATCTGCACGTGTTAGTAGTGGCAGGCAGGCTTTTGTTAGCGCAAATGGTGCTATGAGGTTGATTTTCAGCATTTTCTCGAATTGCTGGGTGGTCTGTATCTCCAGAGGGCTCAAATTATCGAAATGGGCAGCATTGTGAAGAACACCATCCATTCGACCCAGTTGCTGATAGATGCCTTCGGTCATGGCCTTGAAATCATCTTCACTAGCTTTCTCTAAATCTAGCGGAAAAATTGCTGGTTCAGGATAAGCGGCAGCTACGATTTCATCGTAAACTGACTCCAATTTCTTCACACTTTTACCTAGCAGAATGACTGTAGCACCATGTTTTGCAAATTCTATTGAGGCATCTTGGCCGATACCCTGACCGGCACCAGTGACCAGAATCACGCGATCTTTAAGTAAGTTTTCTTTGGCTTGATAGTTCATATTCTTCGATTATTACTGGTAAGTTTGTTGATATATCAGTTCTGCACACCTTACGCCGCTACGAACAGCACCTTCAATGGTGGCAGGGTAATCGCCAGCCGTGTAGTCGCCAGCTATATAAAGATTTTTGACGGGAGTGAGTTGATCCGGTCTTGCTAGGTTTGGAACGCAGCTGAATGTTGCACGTTTCTCTGCAATCACTTTGTGCCATAAAGGTTTGCCTAGCTGCGGGAAGGCTGCAGCCATTTCATCAATCACTGTTTCTGCCAGCGCTGCTTGAGTCATCGACTGGTGATTACCTTCAGCGCTGATAATAATTGCCATGAGCCCATTTTGACCATATAAGGCACCACGGTCAAAAATCCATTGACTCTGGCTGCCTGTCATCCCCGTCATGGGAAAATCAAGTTGCGTGTCAGCAGCATATTGGAGGTATAGGGTATAAATAGGCTGATATTTTAAAGCCCGGATATTAGCTACGATGGGCTGCATGCCATCAATCTTTTCTAAAAGATTGGCGCTGCGAAAAGGCGATGTAGCCACAATGACATGGCTGAAAACAAGCTTATTATCCTCGCTTGTGGTTATTGCCAGCTTGTTTGTCGATGGCTCAATAGATGTAATCTCAGTATTTACTGAAACACTGCTACCTGATCTCGTTATATATTGCTGCAAAGGGCTTGCGATCAGATTGCTCAGGTCAATGGTTGGTAGTAGTAAATCACTGTCACTTTTGCGGGCAGCAAAGCTATCTCGCAATACATTCAGAAACACCTGCGCGCTGGCTTGATTCAGCGGTGTATTCAAGGCTGCAAGGCAAAGTGGTTCCCATAAACACCTGATCAGGTTTACGGTCTGATTATGCTCTGTAAGAAACGCCTGCAAATTGGTATCTTGATTGAGTTTGAAGGCATTCAACTGCATCCAGACCATGAATCTCAGTGCAAATAACCGTTCACTCCAGCTTAATCCTCTAGCAGTCAAAAAACCAAGCAGGATATGGAGCGGGGCGGGTAATCGCGAGCAACTTTTCAGCTCAAACTTACCCAATATGCGTAGATTGAGCGGTAATCGCTGCAAGTAAGTTGCGCTATCAACGCCGCATAAGGCCAATAGTTTCAGGGTTTGTTCGTAAGCACCAAGCAGGATGTGCTGACCATTATCCAGCTGAAGGCCTTTCCATGGCACGGTGCGGGCGCGTCCGCCCAGATGTGGGCTAGCCTCGAATAATGTGGCTTTGATGCCGAGTTCACTTAATTTGGCTGCTGCTGCCAATCCTGCACAGCCCCCGCCAATCACGGCAACATTAGGGCTTAGTTTCTCACCCATGTAGTCCAGGCCAGCCAGAGTTTACGTAGTGGGGTAAGTGATGTGCGAGAGTTTAAAACCTTGTGCGCGCCATCTGCCTGTATCTCTCGCAATACGGTACGGTAAATCGCAGCCATGATCAGGCCGGTACGCTGAGCTCTTCTATCTTCAGCAGGTAGTTCGCGCAGGGCCTTGTCGTAATAA
>CAYXMC010000293.1:0-2259 GCA_964466095.1 uncultured Methylophilaceae bacterium
ATGTGTTGATGCAGTTGAAACCCAGGGTGAACTGCTGTTTTCACGGTTGATGAACGTGACTTCCAGATTGGTTAGCCGACTCAGATTTTTTGCGAGTTCATGATCAATTTTGAAGCCCATTAAAATCCAGCCTATGGTGATAGGTGCTTTAACTGGCACCAATATCACTTGATATGGCTGATTTTCGAGTATTGCAAAGTCATTTTTCTTACCAAACTCATTGATCTGCGTAACAAGGTTTTCGACTGTTTTGATCGCATCTGGAGACTCAATACTGCCTACCGGCATAGAGGCCGGATTGGTGGTCGGATAGAAAATCGCAATGTCAGCACCAATCCTATCTTGCTGGTTGGTGACGGCAGAGCGTATGGTTTCTTCATCGTTGCTGGTGACAGCTTGCCTGAATCCATAATCCGCTGCCAGGATACTGGCAGCCTGCGCCAGATTGCTGCCATTTTGCCGCAAGATATTTCGAAATATCCGCTCACCTACTTGGAGCTGTTCATTGACGGAAGCGCGAGCATTATTGTTGATGCTGGTGCGAATCGCACCAAAACCAAGAAACTGGATGGCCAGAATCAGGGACAGAAAAGTAACGGCAATTCGGCTGTGTAGGGATTTGAATTGCATTGCGTAATGGACTCTGGCGTTTGGGCAAGTTAATTCTTTGACTTGATATCAATTTTAACGGTTACTTGTTCGGAACCTTTAATCGCAAGAGGCTGTTCAGACGGCACATTTTCTTTAACCAGAGCGTAGTGCCAAACCTTCAATTGATACTGACCTGCAGGAACTTCAGTGATCTTTGCTTTGCCCATGCTGTCAGTCTTTGCAAAATAAGGAGTATCTACCACCTGAACATAAGCCAGCATGCTGTCATGGATATTGCATCCGAGAACAACAGTGCCTGCTTTATCAAACTGTACTGGGGTTGGCGGCACTCCGGAATAGAGCTTAAGTTCGAACACCTTGGCCGGGGAGAAGGAGTAAACATGGTGTTTGACGTTATCTCGATTCGGAAAAGAGACATATGAACCCGCCTGAATCACGCTAACCAAGGGAATAAAAGTCTTGTTTTTCTGTTCTATGCTGGCTTGCCCAGCAGTAAAAACCGGTTTTGTGCTGCCTTCGAGATAAACCACTGCATTTTCAACCGGATTTCCGCTAGTGTCTGTCACGCTTATTGTCACCTCTCCCGCATGTGTGACCATTGACATCATGAGCAGAACTGCAGGCACAAAATGACGAAATGCAGGATTTAACATATGGATTCCTTGGGGAGATGGTTATTGGCTCACAATGTCGCGTTTCATAGGGGCCAGGATTTTGAGTAATTCATTTTTTTCACGCTCACCGACGTGGCGGTTGAGAGAATCACGCATTGCCTGCACCATCAACTCAAATTCTGCTGTCGTGATTTTCGAATCCATATGCGCCTTTTTCATGGTCTCACCAGTGTATTTGCAGCCACCACCTGTCAGCTCGCAAAGTTGCTCTGTCACACTTTCCTTTAGGGCTTTCATTTTGATTCCCTCAAAAGAACGTTTTGTTTTAGGGTCAGTCGATACTTGATCGAGCGTTTCTGAAACGATGGTATAAAGCTTGTCGTGCCCACCAATGCGTTCGTAAAGACTTTTTTGTTCTGGATGATGAGCGCAGGCTGTCATGACAAGCATGAAAAGAACAAGACAAATGCGAAAAATGGTCATGGGTGGGTTCCTTGCGAACTGAGTTTTATAAGAGCTATTTTGTATTTGGAAATTGAAACTCGAAAGTTAACTGGCCAAATGGTTTTTAATTCTGGTATCAAGATTGCATGACAGATTGTAAATTTATATTGATGCTGCAATTAATGTTCCAACCGACCATCGGGGTTTGTATGAAAAAAAGTAAAGTATTGATTGGTATCTTAACCCTATTGTTAAGTTCCACCCTCCATGCAGGAGACCGCTTATTAGCTACAGGAGGCGTAGCTCAGGTAGAAGGCTCTGGTGGTGGTGGCTTGGTTCCCTGGGCGCTGATTACCGGTTACGGCACCAAGGATCAGGTCGGAGCTTCCACCTTTTATACTCAGGCGCGCACTCGTGGCGGTTTTGAAATGGGGATATACGGGGTTGGTGTGGGTTTCAACAATCGTGTCGAAGTTTCGTTAAGCCAGCTACATTTCGACCTTGGCAACACCGTGCCAGGTGAGACCATACGCTTGAATACACTGGGCATCAAAACCCGCCTGTTTGGAGATGCTGTTTACGATCAAGA
>CAYXMC010000294.1:0-2252 GCA_964466095.1 uncultured Methylophilaceae bacterium
TGAGATGCAAAGCAAATATCTCCACATCCTGTAGTTGTTCAAGCGTAATCAACCTTGATCGTAAACCATCATCTACATCGTGATTGTTGTATGCAATTTCATCTGCAAGATTGGTGACTTGGGCCTCTAAGGATGGCTGAGTCTTTTCTAGAAATCGCACACCCACATCCCCCAACTTTTTTGCATTGTTTATCGAACAGTGTTTGAGTATGCCTTCCCGTAATTCAAAGGTTAGATTCAATCCATCAAAATCAGCATAGCGCTGTTCCAAATAATCAACGACACGAAGAGACTGAAGGTTATGTTCAAAACCACCATATTCTTTCATGCAAGCATTTAAGGCATCCTGTCCCGCATGACCAAATGGAGTGTGCCCAAGGTCATGAGCCAGAGCTATACCTTCGACCAAATCTTCGTGGAGGCCAAGATTTCTGGCAATCGCCCGGCCAATTTGTGCCACTTCCAAACTATGTGTCAGCCGGGTTCTAAACAAATCACCTTCATGGTTCACAAATACTTGAGTTTTGTACTCTAGTCGACGAAACGCTGTAGAGTGAATGATTCTGTCACGGTCACGCTGAAACTGATTTCTACCTTGGGGAGAAGTCTCATTAATCCTTCGCCCTAAACTGGCATCTGGATTCGCGGCATATGGAGCAAGAGTCATAATCAATGGCTAAAGCTAAGGGTCTTTTTTAGTTGAGATGTATCGTAATCGCTTGTAATAACAGATCGTCCGATAGATTTCTGCAATACCAGGCGAATTTTCCCATCAAGTACTTTTTTATCCAGACTCATTAATTCAAGATATTTTTCATATCCCAGATCAGGAGCTTCTACAGGTAAATTTGCCGCTTGGAATATGTGCTTAATTCTTTCAACCTGCTGTGCAGACAACCAACCCAACCTTGCCGACAAATCGGCTGCCAACATAGTGCCAGCAGCAACTGCCTCACCATGCAACCAGACACCATAGCCCATTGCATTCTCAATCGCATGACCAAATGTATGTCCAAGATTGAGTAGTGCACGCTCTCCGGCCTCATGTTCATCGACCGCAACGACTTCAGCCTTATTCTGACAAGAGCGATATATGGCATAACTGAGGGCTACCGAATCTTGCCTCAACAGCAGCGTCATATTTGTCTCTAACCAGTCGAAGAAGTCTGGATCACGTATCAATCCGTATTTAATAACTTCGGCCAAACCTGCAGAAAATTCTCTTGGAGGTAAAGTTTTCAAAGTTGCAGTATCGGCCAAAACAACTTGTGGCTGATAAAAAGCCCCTATCATGTTCTTACCCAAGGGATGATTTATTCCAGTTTTACCACCCACAGATGAATCAACCTGCGAAAGCAGCGTTGTTGGTATCTGGATAAACGGCACACCCCGCAGAAAAGTTGCAGCAGCATATCCAGTCAAATCACCAATCACACCACCACCTAGTGCAATCAGAGTTGTACTGCGCTCACACCGGTTTTTCAAAAGTGCGTCATATATTTGGTTAAGTGTCTCTGAGTTTTTATAAGCTTCACCGTCAGGTAATACTATAGGCAATACACTTACACCTTCCCCAGTAAGCGTTTTAGTTAAAGCATCCAGATATAAAGGTGCGACGGTAGTATTTGTGACTACTGCAACTTGCTTCTTTTTCAAATGCGGTACTATAAGCTCTGCCTGCTGCAAAAGCCCGTCACCTATATGTATAGGGTAAGTTCGGTCGCCCAATTCCACTTTTAATGTCTGCATTAATGACTATCCAACAACTTTTCAATTTGATAAACAATGGTATTTACCGGTTGCCCGCCAGTATCAACAATATAATTTGCAACTTCACGGTATAGCGGGTCTCTGATTGCAAATAATTGCTCTAATTTTTGTTTGGGATTTCCGCCTTGCAACAAAGGCCTGTTGCGGTCATTTTTAGTTCTTTGCCAGAGCTCTTGCACATTTGCTCTGAGATAAATCACCGTACCTGACTTTCTCAGCACCTCTCGGTTCTCCGGCATCAACACTGCACCACCGCCTGTAGCTAAAACCACATCCGTCAGCTTACACAAGTCTTCTATTACAGAACTTTCCCGCTTGCGGAAACCTGACTCACCTTCCAATTCAAATATCAACGGGATATTGACCCCTGTACGACGCTCAATTTCATGATCACTGTCGTAAAAAGTCTTGTTCAGGTGTTTTGCCAAAACTCTACCTACTGTGGTTTTCCCCGCCCGCATCAACCCTACAAAGTAGATATT
>CAYXMC010000295.1:0-2243 GCA_964466095.1 uncultured Methylophilaceae bacterium
GCTTTACTTGCCCAACATTTTCCACCCCGTCCGCAACAGCCGAACGAGTTGTCGAATGCGACTGTGCTTATTTAGTCTGATCGGGTGCTTGTTATTACCTACTTTTGCACAAGCCGATGAAAAGGCCATGAGTCGTGTGCTTAGCCAGTCGCCAAGTATTGCTAGTTTCAATATATGCCACAGTGGTGGCTGCGCTGATGTCAGCACGACTAACCTGAGTTCTGCGGAGTGGCAACTGCTTGCGGAGATATTTGCTGCCCCCAGCCTAGATGCTGAAGAGGAGCGCGAACGTATTAGTATGGCGATTGGTCTTTTTGAACAGTTTGTTGGCGAGAAAACGCATACCAATACCGACAGGGCTGGTACTTTTGGCAATTCCGATTATCCGGGACAACTGGACTGCAACGACGAAGCCATCAATTCCACCACCTACATGAGGCTGCTCAAGCAGGCTGGGTTCATGGTGTTTCATAAGGTGATAGACACCAAGCGCCGTGGCTTCTTTGTTGATGGCTGGCCGCATAGTACGGCTGCGATTGAGGAGATTGCTACCGGCCATCAATACGCAGTGGATTCCTGGTTTTATGACAACGGTGCCCCTGCCGTGATTATTCCGCTGGAGGTCTGGAAGAGCGGCTGGAAACCGGAAGATACTGAAGCGCACTGACCACGGTTTTTCTGTCTTGCCGGTGCAGGCTGACTTGATGACGCTTTCCCTATAAAATTCACGTCTTTAAATTCACTTTCAGGTTTTTGTTCATGCGAGCGTCCCAATTTTTCATAGCCACCCAAAAAGAAGCACCTAATGAGGCTGAGCTGCCAAGCCACAAGCTGATGTTGCGTGCAGGGCTGATAAAGCGGCTGGGGTCTGGCCTTTACAGCTGGATGCCTTTGGGGCTGCGCGTTTTGCGCAAGGTGGAAACCATCGTGCGCGATGAAATGAACAAGGCTGGCGCTTTGGAATTGTTAATGCCTGCGGTGCAGCCCAAGGAGTTGTGGGAAGAGACTGGCCGCTGGGCGGTGTTCGGCCCACAAATGCTCAAGATCAAGGACAGGCATGAACGTGATTTCTGCTTTGGCCCGACACATGAAGAAGTGATTACTGACATTGCCCGCAAGGAGATCAAGAGCTACAAACAGTTGCCACTGAACTTCTACCAGATACAGACCAAATTCCGCGACGAAATTCGTCCGCGTTTCGGCGTCATGCGTGCACGTGAATTTGTCATGAAAGATGCGTATTCTTTCCACACCAGTTATGAATCGCTGGAGCAGACCTACCAGACCATGTATCAGGCTTATAGCAACGTGTTTAATCGTTTGGGCCTGAAATTCCGGGCCGTACGCGCTGATACAGGCGCTATTGGCGGAGATGGTTCGCATGAGTTCCATGTGCTGGCAGACTCAGGTGAAGACGCACTGGCCTACTGTGAGAATTCTGATTTTGCTGCCAATGTGGAGTTGGCAGAAGCACTAGCTCCAGCACACGCCCGCGCTGCAGCAGCAGAGACTATGCGCGAGGTGGAAACGCCCAAGCAGACTTCTTGTGAGGATGTGGCGGCTTTGTTGAATATTGGCCTTGAGCGCACGGTAAAAGCGATTGCACTGATGGCAACGCAGGGGGAAAGTGCGCAGTTCTACCTGCTATTGTTACGTGGCGATCACTCACTGAACGAAATCAAGGTGGCCAAGCTGGAAGGTCTGGCTGATTTCCGTTTTGCGACTGAAGAAGAGATTCGCGCCAATCTGAACTGCCCTCCTGGCTTTATTGGTCCAGTAGGGGTTGGTGCAAATGTCAAGGTGATTGCTGATCGCACCGTGGCTGTCATGAGCGATTTCGTCTGTGGTGCCAATAAGCCCAAATATCACCTGGCCGGTGTCAACTTTGGCCGTGATTTACCAGAGCCTTTGCTAGTGGCAGATATCCGCAATGTAGTTGAAGGTGATCCTAGCCCTGATGGCAGAGGTACCCTCAGTCTTTGCCGCGGTATCGAAGTCGGCCATATCTTCCAGTTGCGTACTAAATATGCCAAAGCGATGAACGCTACTTACCTTGATGAGAACGGTCAGACGCAGATCATGGAAATGGGCTGCTACGGGATAGGGGTATCGCGCATTGTCGGTGCCGCTATCGAGCAGGGTAATGATGCCAAGGGCATCGTCTTTCCGGCAGCCATGGCGCCATTCGAGGTGGCAATTGCGCCTATTGGCATGGACAAGAGCGATGCAGTGAAGGCTGCAGC
>CAYXMC010000296.1:0-2225 GCA_964466095.1 uncultured Methylophilaceae bacterium
TATCTATACCTCCTAATTTACCGCGTGGGCAGAAAGTCTGCCCGCCCTATTTGGCTCAGCTTCAGTCAAAGACATATCGCAAAGTAGACCCCATAAAACAACTTAACACCTCATGCAGAGAAATTAATAATAAATCACTCACCCAGATCATCACGCCAGATTGTCACCAACTTTGCCACAAGAAAACTAGCACCCCAATGAATTGGTGCTAATTCATACCAAAGAGGGTGTTCACCAGACAGCAAGCCAGCAAATCCTTCAGCTTCAATCCAATAGAATACCCAGCCAATTAACCCCACAAGAAAACATGTCAAAAATGGCCGAGACCTTGAAATTAAATAGGCGAATAATGACCCACATATAAAAGCTATGAAAGAAAACAACATGTCGTATAAATAAAGCTTAAGAGTGAGCGTTTCAGGCTCTTCATAAGTATGTTCAAACGCTAGATCACTAGCCCACTCGGGTGCGTAAATCCAAGACACAATTAGCGCACATGCAGCCCCAATTAGCACACCAGCTATAAGCCTGAACCAGCTAAAGCGAACTACTTTCTTCATAATATTCAGTTTAGAAGCATGAAGTAAAAAATTCTAGCATACCTGCCCTAGAAGCCAATATCCATGGGCCTCCCAAGTCTGCCATTAGAGCCAATAACCACGCGCATTCTGGCGGCATTACTTTATAGCCCAATTTAACCACTCCCGATTAATCAAACCGCAACACTGGCTGCCTAATCTGCGCGCTGTATACAACCATTTGTTCAGCCCATGATTTATCAGAAGACAGCTTTAGGCCAGCAGGAAATCAATCTTAATGCGCGCGTGCTGAATTTTCGCCAGCGGCAGATATTGATCATGATTGATGGCAAGCGCAGCCTGGATGAGCTGAGCAAGTTTTTCAACAATCTGGATGTGCCAGAGATACTGACGGATCTTGAGAAGCAGGGCTATATCCACAGCGCAATCACCACTGCCAACAGCGCCGCTTCTTCTAACAACAATATCGGCCTGACCATACAGCAGCCGGCTGCGCCAACGGCAATTACTTCAGACTCTGGGGAGATCGCACTGAGCGAGAATCAGGTGCTGATTATCAAGGACATCATCAACACCAGCTGCGATGAATATCTGGGCATGATGGGCCGCCCTATCAAGCTGAAGGTAGAAGCCGCTGGCAATTATGCACAGCTGAAAGCCTGTATCTCGCAATGGCATATGGCGATGCGTGAATCCAAAGCTGGGCGCGAACCGGCGGGTTTTTTAATGGAACAAGTGCAGCAAACGCTAGAAAACAAGACGCTGGGCAGCAAATCGCTGGCCGGGCAAACCGCCATCACACAAGAGCAGCACTAGACGTATTGCCTGCGTGATAGCGGCGTTTTACTTCTCGACGAATGCGCGCTCAATGACATAGTCACCGGGTACGCCGATACGCGGGGAAACGATGAACCCCAGGTTATCCAGCAAGGTTTCAGTATCAGCCAGCATCTGCGGGCTGCCGCAGATCATGGCGCGGTCGTTGGCAGGGTCCAGCGGTGGCATGCCAATATCTTCAAACAGTTTGCCCGAATTGATGAGGTCGGTCAGGCGGCCTTGATTACAGAACGGCTCACGAGTGACGGTTGGGTAGTAGATCAACTTATTGCGCACCTCTTCACCAAAGAACTCGTTCTGCGGGAGTTCCTTTTCGATGAAGTCGGCATATGCCAGCTCGCTGAGGTAACGCACGCCGTGGATTAAGACAACTTTCTCATAGCGGTCGTACACCTCAATATCCTGAATCAGGCTCATGAATGGCGCGAGGCCTGTGCCGGTTGAAAGCAGGTAAAGATTCTTGGCTGGCTTCAGGTCGTGAATCACCAGCGTACCGGTTGGCTTACGACTGACCAGTAGCTCGTCGCCCACTTGCAAATGTTGCAGGCGCGATGTGAGAGGGCCATTCGGCACCTTGATACTAAAGAACTCCAGATGCTCTTCATAATTAGGGCTGGCAATACTGTATGCGCGCGTCAGCGGCAGTCCATCCACTTCCAGACCTATCATAACGAACTGGCCGTTTTCAAAACGCAGGCCAGGGTCACGGGTAGTCTTGAAGCTGAACAGGCTCTCATTCCAATGATGGACGCTTAACACTCGCTCGGATGAATATTTACTCATGTCTCATTTCTTGTCATTGATTATTGAATGGCTGCGGTCAGCGCCGGTACGGCTTCAAACAGGTCT
>CAYXMC010000297.1:0-2221 GCA_964466095.1 uncultured Methylophilaceae bacterium
CAGAAGGCTTGTTGCCAAGGGCAATGCGTATACGGGACATTCAGTTATCTACAGCGTCAAGAAGATTGCCATATTAACAAATCCAGCAAGCTTGGCTGCTTCCCAAAACATGCATATTTAAGATGGCATAAAATATGCCTCTGTTATAAAAAATAACTATCTAATTCACCATGTCAACTTTAACCAACCGCTCCATCGAAGAACGCCTGAGTACTCTGCAAACCTTATGGGCCAATTACACAGAGCAAGGGCGCATAGAGCACTTTATTGAATTCACCGTATCCGTAAACAGCCTGACAGAGCGCTTCAATTTGTTGCGCATGCCCGGACTAGTGCGTCTTTGTGAGGCACTGGAAAACCTGGCGCTTGAAAAGCTGGGCGATTCAACCTCGCACCCTTTGCCAGAAGCGGATATCGCAGTGTTGCAACAACACGTTCACCAGCTTTGCGATTCCGCCACCAGCCTAAGCCCCAATACTCATGATCAAAGAGCGCACAAGGAGCTAAGCGTTGAGGAAGAGGACTGGTTCAAGCCGCGATCAGTATGGATTGTTTGTGCGCTAAGCAAGTCCGATATCGCCAAGGCGCTGGCCAAGCAATTGCAATTCTTTGGCTTCAGCACTACTCAGGTAAGCTGGGATGAAGACCAAAGTGGTGAGGATAGCCCACTAGCCGTACTCTTTATTCCGGCCACTGAAAACATCAGTGAAAACGAGTTCAGCTATATCAGCAATCTGCGCAACCACAACCCCACGGCGCAGCTCATCTATCTGGGTGAACAAGTCGCGATTGAACCAATCGTTGCGCTCATGCGCAGCGGCATAGACGCTACCATCCCGATTGAACATCAGCCCTCAATGGTGCTGAGCTATATTCTGGATCTGGTGCAACACAACGAGCAGGAAAAAAGTCGTGTATTGATTGTGGAAGATTCCCGGGTGGCGGTAGCCGTTATTGAACGAACATTGACCGAGCACGGTATAGATACTTATTCCATCCAAGATCCGGGCACCTTGCTGGAAGCGCTGGAATCATACCGCCCTGACCTGATCCTGATGGACATGTATATGCCGCGCTTCAATGGCGTAGAAGCAACTCGAGTATTGCGCCAGATGCCAGCTTATAGCTCCATCCCGATTGTTTACCTTTCGGGAGAATCAGAAGTTGGCATGCAGGTAGAAGCCCTGCGTTTGGGGGGTGACCAGTTCCTGATCAAACCGGTTAACCCTGTATTGCTTGCGGCTGTGGTTAAAACCAAGATTGAACGCTTCCGCGAGGCATTGCGCTCCAGTCGCGTAGATGGCCTAACCGGCCTGCTAAACCACACGGCTGCCAAATCACGCCTAAAGACCATCGTCGAGCAGATCAACGTACACCGCGCCTTGACCGTAGCGATGATAGACATCGACAAATTCAAGTCCATTAACGATACCTATGGCCACCCGGTAGGCGATCAGGTGATTCGTAGTCTGGCCTGGCTGTTAAAAGGCCATTTACGATCCAATGATCTGATCGGACGTTACGGTGGTGAAGAATTTCTGATTGCGCTGCCGGGCGTTACACCAGAGCAAGCCCGCTCGGTCATTGAGCGTATCCGTATGGATTTTTCCGCCCTTCCACACACACACCCGCAAGGCTCCTTATATGCCACTTTTAGCGCAGGCCTCGCCTCTTATTCAATCAACGATACAGCCGACAGCCTGACTGAAGCAGCGGATAACGCACTGCTGCTAGCCAAGCGTAATGGCCGCAACCGCATAGAAAAAGCAGGCCGTTAACAATTCACCATTTTCAAGTCTTGTTACAGGGATTAACATGCGGCTACAACAATCCTAACAACAGGGGCAGACATGACTAATACAGTACTGATTACGGGAACTAATCGCGGCATAGGGCTGGAATTCGCTCGACAATATGCTGAGGACGGCTGGAAAGTGCTGGCCTGTAGTCGAGACCCGCAATCTGCCAAAGAACTCAAGCAATTAGCGACAGCACACAGCAATATCAGGCTCATTGCGTTGGATGTAAACGATTTTTCCCAAATCGACAAACTGGCAGAAGAATTAAAAGGTACCCCCATTGATGTTTTGATCAACAACGCTGGCATTTATCCGCATGGTGATTTTGGTGATACCGACTATGATGCCTGGGCCAAAGCTTTCAGAATTAACACCATGGTGCCTTTAAAAATGGCTGAAAGCTTTGTCAGCCATGTCGCCGC
>CAYXMC010000298.1:0-2198 GCA_964466095.1 uncultured Methylophilaceae bacterium
CAAACGCTGGCCTTGGTATAACGCAGATGGTCACCAGTTTATGCCCAGAACAACGGCTTTTCTTACGGATGACCCTGAAACGGAATTCCAGATGGTACTGAATGGGGTAGGCTACGGCCAGATCGCTGACTGCATTGCCCTGCCCTATATTCAATCAGGCAAGCTGGTGTGCATACTGGAAGACCAGCGCCCACCACCTTGGGATTTGTATGTTTACCGCCCGCAGCGCGGCCCGGTACCAGCACGTATACGCATGGTATATGACGAAATGATTACGGCATTCATTGAATTTAGCCAGAGCATCAAAAATAACGGGCAATAAAAAGCCGGCCACTAGGGCCGGCAAATCCGCTTGCTACTAATGATTCGATAACTTAATCGCGATCACCCAGCAGTGCCATCAGCAACTGCAAGAGATTCACAAACAGGTTGTAGATGTTCATGTACAAAGCCAATGTTGCCATGACATAGTTGGTTTCACCACCATTCACAATACGGCTTACGTCATACAGAATGAAACCAGAGAACAGCAGCACTGCAACACCAGACAAAGCCAGTGAAAGCGCTGGAATCTGGAAGAAAAGGTTAGCCAGCCCAGCAACAATCAGCAGAATGATACCAACCAGCAGGAAATTGCCGAGGAAGCTGAAATCCTTCTTGGTAGTGGTCGCGATACCAGCCAGTGTCAGGAAGATGATGCCTGTACCACCAGCAGCCAGGCCAACCAGTTGACCGCCATTACGCAAATGCAGAGCAACTTGCAGGATAGGGCCAAGCAGCAGACCCATCATGAAAGTGAAACCCAGCAACAGGAAAATGCCAAGCGCGTTATTGCGATTAGCTTGAATACCGTAGAACAAACCGAAAATAGCGGCAATAGTGCCGATAGCAAACATGATTGGATGCTGTGCAGCCCATGCGAAGTTCAAGGTCATCCCGATGAAGGCACCGATGACAGTGGGGATCATGGTCAGACCCAGCATCATGTAAGTGTTACGCAGGACTTTGTGGACTTCTGTCGACAAGCCTTGCGACTGGGTTGAAACTTGATAATTGGTTTGCATACTGATTATTTCCTTCTGTGGTTGTTACGTGGATTAAGACTATAGGACTATCCCTAAAGTTTCAACCTCTTCTGTGTGAATTAACTGCTAAAGGGAAGATTTCCCGGTTCTACCCCGACTTCTGCCAATTGATGCACAGCATTGAGATATTCCGGGTTCTCACGTAGCGAAGTCATATCTTGAGGGTGATGCTTGCCATGCATGCGCGCAAGGCGCGCCAGACTGGCGCCTGAGATATTCCATTTAAGATTAGCCAGCAATTCATCTGCCAAATCCGGCTTATTGCACAGCAAGACCATATCGCAGCCAGCATTGAGTGCAGCCAATGCGCGTTCGGTTACACCGCCAGCCACAGTCGCCCCTTCCATGGAAAGATCATCACTGAATATCACGCCGTTGAACTCCAAACGCTGGCGCAACACTTTTTGTAGCCATTTCTCGGAGAACCCGGCAGGCTTGTTATCCACCTTGGGGTAAATCACATGAGCAGGCATGATAGCGGGCAAGCCATCATCTATCATCTGACGGAACGGTTGCATATCCGCTTGAGCGATCTCGTCGAAACTGCGCTCATCGACAGGGATAGCCACATGCGAATCCGCCACCACAAAACCATGCCCAGGAAAATGCTTGCCCACAGCCGCCATGCCCGCGCGCTTCAGCCCATGCATCAGGGAAAATGCCAGATCAACGATCGCTTGGGCGTTACCGTGGAAAGCCCGATTACCGATCACCTGGCTCTCGCCATAATCCATGTCCAGCACCGGGGTAAAACTGAAATCAACCCCATGGGCACGCAATTCTGAGGCAATCACCCAGCCCGCCTCTTCAGCCAGCTGCTTGGCACGCTTGGGGTTCTTGTCCCAAATCTTGCCGAACTCGCGCATGGGTGGAATTTTGGTAAAGCCTTCCCGAAAGCGCTGCACGCGCCCGCCCTCATGATCTACCGCGATTAGCAAGGGTGGCTGGCGAACCGCATGGATACTGGCTGTCAGCGCTTTTAATTGTGCTGGGGAAGTGAAATTGCGTGCAAACAGAATAACACCGCCTACCAGCGGATGCTGCAGGCGTTTGATATCGTCATCGGTCAGCTCGGTGCCAACCACATCGAGCATGATGGGGCCTAGGGTCATT
>CAYXMC010000299.1:0-2187 GCA_964466095.1 uncultured Methylophilaceae bacterium
AGATGGTGGCACGTCGACTGGAAGGCTGCTTGCGTAACAGTGACACTATCAGCCGCCAGGGGGGCGATGAGTTCATGATTCTGCTACCCGGCATGAGCGACCATTTTGCGCCGGCAGAGGTGGCTGAGAAGCTATTGGTAGCCGCATCTACACCTTACACCATTGGCCTGCAGGAGATTCGTATTTCAGTCAGTATTGGCATTGCAGTTTATCCAGATGATGGCGATACTGCAGAGATACTGACCAAAAGTGCTGATGCAGCCATGTATCATGCCAAGGCTTTAGGGCGCAATAACTACCAGTTCTTCACTCGCCATATGAACGAGCGTGTCAGTGAACTGGCAGAACTTGATCACAATCTGCGTCGTGCAATAGAAAATAATCAGTTTCAGCTGCATTATCAGCCCAAGGTGGACATCCTCTCTGGACAGGTTGTCGGTGCAGAAGCTTTGCTAAGGTGGCTGCATCCCGAGTGGGGCATGGTGTCGCCTGAGCGGTTCATCTCGATTGCTGAGAGCACAGGCCTGATTCGTAATATCGGTAACTGGGTATTGAGAGAAGTCTGTCGTCAGAATCGCGCCTGGCAGGACGCGGGCCTACCAGCTATCCCGGTAGCTGTGAATCTCTCTGCAGTCCAGCTCAAACAAAAGAGTTTTCTCAATGAAGTCACCCAGATTCTCATGCTGAGCGGGCTGTCTCCTGAATATCTGGAATTTGAAGTGACTGAGAGTGTGGCGGTAGAAGGCGAGATTGAAGTCATGAGCTGGCTTAATACCCTGAAAGAGATGGGCGTAAAGTTGTCGATTGATGATTTCGGTACAGGTTATTCCAGCCTAGCCTATCTCAAGCGTCTGCCAATAGATGCCATCAAGATTGATCGCAGTTTTGTGCACGATATTAATATTGATGAGGATGATTCCACCATCGTTACCGCTATCATCCGCATGTCGCACGGCCTGCGCCTGAAGGTAATCGCAGAAGGTGTAGAAACCAAAGAGCAGTTATCGTTCCTAAAGGCTGAGGGCTGTGATCAGATACAGGGCTATTTATGTAGCCGTCCCTTGAGCGCAGAGGACTTCGCTGTCTTTTTGAAACAAGGCAAGCATCCCAATTGCATGGATGCCGGGGATTCTTTCGCTGAAGGTATTTGATTAAGCTGGCTAAAGATCTGGAAGGAGGATTGAAAACGTAGTCCTCCTGTCAATTTTCTGCAACAAAACTGCAACACAAGTTGTTTAGTATTTTCACATATGAAATCGAACAACTGCGCTTCTGTATCACTCCTTCCCATATTCCGTGCCACGCCACGCCGTACTTATGGGTTCACCCTGCTTGAACTGCTGGTCGTCATGGTCATCATCGGCCTGCTGGTTGGGTATGTTGGCCCCAAATATTTCTCGCAGGTTGGCAAGTCAGAAGTCAAGGCGGCACGCGCGCAGATCAATGCATTGGAAAAAGCACTGGATCAGTATCGTCTCGATACAGGTCACTACCCATCTACCGAGCAGGGATTGAATTCGCTTTTTGCAAAACCTGCGAATGAGGGACGTTGGGATGGCCCCTACCTGAAGAAATCCGTACCTGCAGATCCTTGGGGGAAGCCCTATCAATATGCCGCGCCGGGTGAACATGGCGAATTCGATTTGTACTCCTTCGGCAAGGATGGTCAGCCCGGTGGTGCCGACGAAGCGGCAGATATTACCAACTGGTAATCATGATCTATCAAGTCAAAGCGCTGCGTGGCAGGGAATACAGCACGCTGCGTATTGAAGCAGCCAGCGAAGTCCTCGCAGCCAATCAAGCCAGATCGCAAGGTTATACCGTGGTCAATGTGCGCTCTTCTTCTAGCTCGCTTTGGGCAGGGCTTGGGCAGCGTAAATTTCCGTTGGTATTGTTCAGCCAAGAGCTGCTGACGCTAGTCGAAGCCGGGCTCAACCTGATTGAATCCATGGAAGCTCTGACAGAAAAAGAATTCCGTCCGGAGATACGTCAGGTGTTGCAAGGTGTACTGCGTGCGCTGAATGAAGGCAAGACCATCTCGGCCGCTATGGAATCCTATCCACAGGCTTTCCCGCCCTTATACATCGCTGCCTTGCGTGCCTCGGAAAAAACCGGGGGGATCGCCGAATCACTAAGACGATATATCGCCTATCAAGGGCAAGTAGAACAGGTAAAGAAGAAAGTGGT
>CAYXMC010000300.1:0-2164 GCA_964466095.1 uncultured Methylophilaceae bacterium
GCTGTCGTTCACGCGCTTGAAGTTATCAATATCAATGAAGGCCACAGTAAACACCCAGTTATGGCGGCGACCGTTGATAAAGGCCTGCTTGATACGTTCCTTGAGCAGGTTGCGGTTGACCAGGCCGGTCAGGGTATCGTAGTTGGCCTGATGTTCGAGCGCTTCCTGATACTGCCGTATCTGCGTAATGTCGTTCTGCACACCAACAAAATACTGCACTTCACCGCCATGTACGTCATCCACCGGGGCGATATACAGCTCATTCAGGAACATGCTGCCATCCTTGCGGTAATTGCGTAAAACGGCGCATGCCGGGTGGCAGTCGCGGATGGCAGCACGAATTTTTTCCAGCTCTGGTTGGTTGCGGTCATGTCCCTGCAGGAAATTGCAATTACGCCCCATGGCTTCTTCCTGCGTGTAGCCGGTGACAGTTTCAAATGCACGGTTGACGTAGATCAGCGGCATCCCCGGTTTTTTTACATCAACAATCAGCACCGGCGTTGCACTTGCCTCAATCGCATGATGCTGCAAGGTAAGAGCTTCTTCCATTTTGCGCTGCTCAGTAATGTCGACGGCAATCACGCCGATATGTCCAGACTGGTCATGATCCCTGTGCAAGGGGAACGTGGTAGTTAGCCAGTATTTGAGCTGGTTACCAAGATTGATTTCCTGCGTATGATTGATGGCAACGCCGTGTTCCTTAGCTTTTCTGTCCATAGTGCTAAGCTTGTCTACCACTTCTGGCGAAAATATTTGCTCCGGCGTCGTGCCGATGATCTCGTCATATGAGGCTTGCAGGGTTTCCAGTGCACTCCGGTTGGCAAAAATATGCTTGCCGTTCTCATCCTTAATCAGCACCATTGCAGGCAGGTTTTCCATAAAGGTGGTGAACAGGCGATTGCTGTTTTCAAGCTCACGCTCAGCCTGCTTGCGGCGTAGTTTTTCCTCGGTTCTTTCCAGTGCCCCTGTCACCGCACTGGCAAGGCGACTGAGATTGCTCTTGATCAGGTAATCCATCGCACCTTGTTTAAGGGATTCGATGGCTGTCTCTTCACCAATGGTGCCGGATACAAAGACGAATGGAATATCCGGACTATCCTCGCGCGCAATATGCAAGGCGGAAATACCATCAAACTTGGGGAGGGAAAAATCGGAAAGAATGATGTGCGGCCTGAACTCTGAAAGGCCCAGGCGAAACTCCTGCTCACACTCAACGCGACGTGTATCAAGTTGCATGCCAGCCCGCTTCAGCTCTCTGACTGCGAGCTCTGCATCGGCAGCATTATCTTCAACCATTAGAATTCGCAGTATTGTCATTATTCTGCCTCTCTAATCAACACAAACTTTGTTACTGGCCTGATTCAGGAATCCTGTTCATGATGGCCCAATAGCATCCCACCCGGGAAACCTCTTCGACGAATTTGTCGAACTCAACAGGTTTCACCAGATAACTGTTAACCCCAAGCTGATAACTCCTGACGATATCTTGCTCTTCCGCACTGGATGTCAACATCACCACAGGCAACATTCTGGTGGACTCAGTCTGTTTGAGTTGTTGTAGCACTTCTATGCCATCCACTCGTGGCATTTTAAGATCAAGCAGTATCAGCTTGGGCTCCTGTTTAGGACGGTCGCTGTAAGTCCCATTGCGGAATATATAATCCAGTGCTTCCTGGCCATCCTTGACCCAAGTGACTTCATTGGCCAGGCCTATCTTCTTCAGTGCACGCATGGTCATTTCCGCATCGGTAGAGCTATCTTCTGCAAGCAATATCTGTACTGGCTGTAAATTTCCCATTTCAGTCCTCTCCTGTTGGTAAACTAAAGCTGAACTTGCTGCCAATGCCCAGCTGACTTTCTGCCCAGACATGGCCGCCATGGCGGACGACTATACGCTGAACGATTGCCAGTCCTACTCCGGTACCCGGGAACTCATCTGTGGTATGCAAGCGCTGAAACACCCCAAACAGTTTGTTGTAATACTTCATGTCGAATCCCACCCCGTTATCCGTGATTTCGTAGACAACATCGCCGTTGCGGCGCATTGAATGGATTTCCACTCTGGGCTGATCGCGGCTACTGCTATACTTTACGGCGTTGGAAAGCAGGTTCATCAACACCTGACGGATCAGTGCACGGTCTGCCCAGACTGGTATCAGCCCCC
>CAYXMC010000301.1:0-2160 GCA_964466095.1 uncultured Methylophilaceae bacterium
CACGGCATTCGGCATCCTGATCATCCAGAGTCAGGTGCTGCAACTCAGGCTCAGCCTGATGGGTAAGTGCATATTCCCTGACCTCAATACCGCGCTGCCTGACTGCCACAATCAGCCGTTGCAACAAGGGATTGATGCGGTCAAAACCGGCAAGCTGAATCTCTGCTGGCATCTGTCCGGCGCCCGCTTCTATGCACTCCACCTGCCAAGTGAAGTAACGGACTGGCTCCAACATGTTCGATACCTTGCATAAGCTCTGGAAACGCTGGCGCCATTGCAAAAAATGTCGCGTCTCCTCGGTCACTTCATCGCCGTTACTCTCACTCGGTAGACTCAGGTTCCATTCCAGCACCAGACGGTTGGCTTCCTGTGCTGCGGCAGCAAGGCCAGAAGTATCAAACAATGCAGACGCATCATGCGTTTGCATGGACTCAGCAATCGCCTGCTCCCATAACACGATCTCCTGCATGCTGCTCAATTCTGCAGGTGGTACATGCTCGGTACGAATATCGCCACACAGCATAGCCTCAGATATCAACCCCTGTAGCCATTGGGCAAGCGTCATCACGGGCAGTGGCTGCCATTGCTGCTGACCTTGCTCGCGCTGCCTGCGCTGATGAATCAGCTGCAGATTGCGTGCAAGACGTGGAGTTGAGCAGAGAATCATGATGTTACTGCTGGCAGTCAGCTTGGGTAGCAAGAAATGGCTGCACGCGTGCTTTGGTGTCCGGGTGCGACGAAATCAGCTCAGGCGTATTGTCTGCCCCAGATTTCTGGCTGAGGCGTGTCAGGATATCGGCAAACACATGTGTTGGGATACAGGCTTTTTGCATGGCTTGCAGTGCATACTGGTCAGCCTGCAATTCCATATCACGTGAATAGCTAAGCTGCATCACGACGGCAGGTAATCCGGAGGCAATACTGTTGAAATCCCCTGTCAGCGCTACCAATACCATACCAGCCAGAGTGCCTTGCAGGGTCTGCTGCATGGCATGGCGATATTGCACATGCCCCATTTCATGGGCTAACACAGCGATCACCTCATCATCGCTTTGCGAGAGTGCTACCAGCTCATCTGTTAGCAGAATAAACCCGCCCGGCAGAGCAAATGCATTGGCGCCTATCGCACCACCCTGCCTGAATTCCAGCTGGTAAGCCGGGCAAGCCTGCTTTTCACAAAGCCGGTGCATGGCATTGCTGATGGCGTTTTGCCGGGCTAGCGGCAACTGGCTGGGCGAAAAGTACCCATACTTGAAATCCATACCCTTGATGATCTGTTCACCCAGTTGTTTTTCCAGAGCAGGTGAAGTAGCGCGGGTAATACCTTGGGCAACTGCAGGTACGCCGTATTTGAGCATGCACCAACCTAGCCCAACTGAAAGCAGCAAAGCCAGCAGAACCCAGTGCAGGCGGCTTTCCAGCTTGTGCAGCTGATTCATCATCCAGTTGCCCGAGTATTTGCGGACCCATTGATCCAGGTTGCCGATATCGTCAGCCTCCAGCCTGCCATCACCTGGCAAATCAACGATACGTCTCGCATTACCTAAGCGCGGTTGAATCTCGATCTCAGCCAGAGCAAAAGCGTGCTCTTCCTGGCCATCCGCGTGACCATCTAACTGATGCAGGAACAGATAAGCACCTCGCACCTCCACCCTTACTGGACGAGCGCACGCAGTCAATCCATCGAAATACTCGGCATTAAAATGCATATTCCAGTTAGCCAAAAGCCAGATCAACATCGAACATATCGGCGATTTCCTCACCTGTGGCCTTGGCCTGTGCTTTCTTGTCGGCAACAAACTGGTTGAAATCAACCTCGCCTACAAGAGTCAGGTGTTCAGCACGGTACTTCTGCATGCGTATCTGCGCCCAAGGAGTCAGCAAACCAAAACTCAGCGCAATAGCTACCAGATTAGAAATATAGATCCAGATCATATCGCGAGCGCGCAAGCTGCTTGCAAAGCCCAAGTGATCAAGGCTGGCAGAATTCCACACAAGGTTGCCGATTCTGGATTGCAGGTAAGCCAGAACCACCAGAATTGTCAGCAAATAGACCAACATGGCGCCCAGCACTGCCACCCCTTTCATGGCCTCAAAATTTCCTATATGGCCCGCAAAGCTCAAACCGGCCAATGCAGCCAGCACACCACCAATCACTAG
>CAYXMC010000302.1:0-2150 GCA_964466095.1 uncultured Methylophilaceae bacterium
CTTCTGGCACGACGCGCGGGTCTGTGGTGTAAACGCCATCCACATCGGTGTAGATCTGGCATTCATCTGCCTTGAGTGCAGCTGCCAGTGCAACGCCTGTGGTGTCTGAGCCGCCACGTCCCAGCGTGGTGATATTGCCGTCTTCATCCACACCTTGGAACCCTGCAACCACGACTACATTGCCAGCGTTGAGATCAGCGCGGATGCGGGCTTCGTCAATATTCAGAATACGGGCCTTAGTGAACGAGCTATCCGTGACAATTCGCACTTGTGCGCCAGTGTAGCTCTTGGCCTTCAAGCCAAGATCCATCAGGGCCATGGCTGTCAGGCCGATGGTTACTTGTTCGCCAGTAGAGACCATCACATCCAGCTCGCGTGGGTCAGGATCCGGCATGATTTCCTTGGCCAAAGAAATCAGCCTGTTGGTTTCACCAGACATCGCAGATACGACGACAACGATCTGATGCCCCAAGGCCTTGTAGCGCGCAACGCGACGCGCGAGGTTTTTGATGCGTTCGGGGCTACCAACCGAGGTGCCGCCGTATTTCTGTACGATGAGTGCCATTTTGCTTGTTTGCTTAAATAAATCGGTTAATGAAACTAGTGCTTAATTGAGTTTTTGCTTGACCCACTCGTTAACGCTTGCGAGCGCTTTTGGCAGCTGGCTGGCATCAGTGCCGCCTGCCATTGCCATATCTGGCTTGCCGCCACCTTTGCCACCTACTTGACCAGCAACGTAATTGACCAGTTCGCCAGCTTTAAGTTTGCTGATGAGGTCATTGGTAACGCCAGCAGCCAAACTCACTTTATCGCCTTGCGTCGATGCCAAAACAATAGCCGCGGATTTTAGCTTGTCTTTCAGTTTATCCATGGTCTCGCGCAAGGTGTTGGCATCAGCCCCATCAAGGGTTGCAGCTAACACTTTGATACCTTGGATATCAACGGCCTGATTGACCAAATCATCCCCTTGGCTTGAGGCAAGCTTGGATTTAAGTCTTGCCAGCTCTTTTTCCAGTGATTTCACGTTGTCCAGAATCTGGCTGATCTTGGCGGGCAGTTCCTGTGCGGGTGCTTTAAGCTCACTGGCAGCTTGATTGAGCAAGGCCTGCTGGGCTTGCACCAACTTGAGCGCGCCTTCTCCAGTGGTGGCCTCTACGCGGCGCACGCCAGCAGCAACGCCGCTTTCAGAGGTGATCTTGAACAAACCGATATCGCCAGTGCGGCTGACATGGGTGCCGCCACACAGCTCACGGCTGCTACCAATATCAAGTACGCGTACTTCATCGCCATATTTCTCGCCAAACAGCATCATGGCGCCAGTTTTCTGTGCGGATTCAATATCCATGACACGCGCTTGCGTAGCGGCATTGGCAAGAATCTCGGCATTGACGATAGCTTCTACGCGCTGGATTTCTTCATCGGTCATTGGTGCTGTGTGCACAAAGTCGAAACGGGTCTTTTCGGTATCAACCAAAGAGCCTTTTTGTTGCACATGACTGCCTAGCACTTCGCGCAGGGCTTTGTGCATCAGGTGAGTAGCAGAGTGGTTGCGCATGGTGTTGGCGCGGGCTTGAGTATTGACGCGAGCGCTGACACTATCGCCAACGTTGAGAGTGCCGGTCTTCAGCACGCCGTGGTGGCCAAATACCGCTGCTTGTATCTTTTGTGTGTCTTCTACGGCAAAGATGCCGTCAGTGCCGCGTAGCTCACCGCTATCACCGATCTGGCCGCCGGATTCAGCGTAGAAAGGGGTATCGTCCAAAACGACTACGCCTAGGTCGCCTTCGTTCAGTTGCTGGATTGCAGCACCATCTTTATAAAGTGCCAATACTTTGGCTGAGGTCTCCAGTTTTTCGTAGCCATGGAATGTGGTGGCTTTGCCATCGTATTCCAGATTTGCAGCCATCTTAAATTTGCCGGCCGCTCGGGCTTGTTCTTTCTGGCGTGCCATGGCGGCATCAAATGCTGCCGAATCTACGGTTACATTGCGTTCACGGCAGATATCGGCTGTGAGATCGAGCGGGAAGCCATAGGTATCGTGCAGCTTGAATGCAGTTTCACCGTTGAATACACTGGAGCTGCTTGCTCCCATGGTAGCAAGTTCCGCTTCAAGAATAGTCATGCCATGTTCGATAGTCTCAAAGAAACGG
>CAYXMC010000303.1:0-2137 GCA_964466095.1 uncultured Methylophilaceae bacterium
GAAGCGGCCTGCATCAGGATAAGTTGGTACACCTTCAAAAATGACTTCAGTGGCACCCAATGCCAACGGGCCATAGGCCACATAACTATGGCCGGTGATCCAGCCCACGTCAGCAGTACACCAGAACACATCATTGGCCTTGTAATCGAACACCCATTTGATGCTCATGATGGCGCCTAGCAGGTAACCACCAGTAGAGTGCTGCACGCCCTTGGGTTTGCCAGTAGAGCCAGAGGTGTAGAGGATGAACAGAGGATGCTCGGCATTGACCCAAGTCGGTTCGCAGACATCAGAAGCAGCAGCTTCCAACTCATGCCACCAGACATCGCGGCTGGTCCAGTTTATATCGCCACCAGTGCGTTTGTAGACGATGACTTTCTCAACGGCTTCGCAGCCGCCAAACGTCAGTGATTCATCGACTGCTGGTTTCAAAGGCATCGCCTTGCCACCGCGGAACTGGCCGTCTGAGGTGATAATCAGCTTTGCGCCCACATCGGTGATGCGCTCATGCAGGCTCTTGGACGAGAAGCCGCCGAACACCACGGAGTGGATAGCGCCGATACGGGCACAGGCCTGCATAGCGACAACCGCCTCGATACTCATGGGCAAATAGATGATGACGCGGTCACCCAGACCTACGCCTTGTGATTTCAGCGCATTGGCAAAGCGGCACACACGTTGGTGCAGTTGCTTGTAGGTGATGTTGGTGACATTGCCATCGTCACCTTCAAAAATCAGTGCGGTCTTGTCGCCAGATTTGGCGAGGTGTCTATCAAGGCAGTTGTAGGAGGCATTCAGGGTGCCATCGTGAAACCAGCGGTAGAACGGGGCTTTTGATTCATCCAGCACTTGGGTGAAAGGGGTTTGCCAGTCGATCTCTGTTTTTGCCAGATTGGCCCAGAAACCGGGGTAATCTTGCTCGGCTTGTTGACACAGGGCTTTGTAGGCTTCCATACCGGAGACAGCCGCTGATTGCTGGAATGCAGCAACAGGGGGAAATACACGGTTCTCGGTCAGGACAGATTCAATCGACGACATAACGCTCCTCCAGATGTAGCCGGGCTGATATATATCAAGCCTGGCTGATTTTTATCATTCAGCAATACCGCCACTTGCACAGAGTGGCATTAGAATAGAAATCATAACATCAAGACAGAATAAAACGCATGAGCACACTTGAGGAAATTTCAGGAGACCAGTCCTTATCCAGCCCGCAGGAAAGCCATTTACGGCATGCCCTGAGATGCAGTCCGTTTATCCATCGTTTGCTGATGAGTGATGCGGCATTGCTACCGGAACTGCTGCAGAAAATGGACGCCGCCTGGACTGAGGCCGAAATGCGCGACTGGCTGGCTGCCCAGCCGATTAATGACGAGGACAGCCTTAAGCGGGCGCTGCGCAAGCTACGTCAGCGCGTCATGCTCCGACTGATCAGCCGTGACCTGAGCGGATTGGCGGATTTACAGGAAGTCATGCGGGTGACCAGCCATCTGGCCATCGTGACCGTGCAATTTGCCCTGCAGTATATCCAGCCATGGCTGGAGGAAACCTATGGCAAGCCATTGGGCGAGAGCGGCAAAGCGCAGAGTCTGATTGTAGTGGGCATGGGCAAGCTGGGCGGCAATGAACTGAATGTATCTTCTGACATTGACCTTATTTTTGCTTTTGAGGAGGACGGCAGTACTGAAGGTACACGTTCCCTGAGTAACCACGAATTCTTTACTCGCGTTGGCAAGAAGCTCATCGCGGCGATTGATGATGTGACGCTGGATGGCTTTGTCTTCCGTGTGGATATGCGCTTGCGGCCATATGGCTCAGAAGGGCCATTGGCTTGCAGTCTCGCTATGCTGGAAGAGTATTACCAGAATCAAGGCCGTGAATGGGAGCGATATGCCTGGATCAAGGGCCGCGTAATCGCCGGGCCGGGACAGGCAGTGGCGGATTTGTTACGACCATTCGTATACCGCAAATATCTGGACTACAACGCCTTTGCCTCAATGCGAGATCTCAAGGTGCAGATACAGCGCGATGTAAACAGGCGTGACCTGCACGACAATATCAAGCTTGGACGAGGCGGTATACGGGAGATTGAGTTTATCGCCCAAGTTTTTCAGTTGATTCGTGGCGGGCAAGATGC
>CAYXMC010000304.1:0-2121 GCA_964466095.1 uncultured Methylophilaceae bacterium
GAGTATCGTCGACAAGGTTGTGGACAAACACAAGACACGCCAACAAGCGCAGGCTTATCTGGAATATCTCTACTCAGATGAAGGTCAGGAGATTGCAGCCCGTCACTATCTCCGACCACGTGTTGAAAGTATCGCCAACAAGCATAAGGCTGACTTCAAGGCGCTGGAGCTTTTCACGGTGAGCGATGTCTTCGGTGGATGGGACAAGGCACAGAAGACCCACTTTGCCGATGGTGGAATATTCGACCAGATTTACACGAAATAAATAAGGAGTACCCAATGACTGATCAAACAACCCCTATCAGCCATATTGAGCAGCTGCGCTTGCAGTTGAAAGACACCCTACTGCTGGACCTTGACGATTACGGCTTGACCGAACAATCCAGCGGCGAGTTCAACAGCACATTCCTTGGCGTGCAGCTGAATAGCGCATTCCAACCAATCTATGACAGCGTGGCCGGAGAGCTATACGGACACGAGGCTCTGCTGCGGCCATCTTTGGGCGGCGAACTCACCACCAGCCCGGACTTTGCCTTCAGCTATGCTGAGCAGTCCGGCAAGCTGGTACAGTTCGACCGTGTCAGCCGCACCTTGCATGTGCTGAACTTCCGTCAGGTTTATGCAGAAACCGGTTACCTGTTCCTGAACGTACACCCCAAACTGCTAATCAGCGTCAATGCTCATGGCAAAGTATTTGAGCGCATCCTGCACGCCAACTCTGTGCCTACAGACCGCGTTGTTATCGAGATACGCGAAGACTTGGTGGAATACGACAAACAACTGAAAGAAGCGATTGATAACTATCGTGATCGCGGCTATCGCATCGCCATCGACAATTTTGCCAACACGCATTCACATATCGACAGGTTGTGGAAGTTCTCACCAGATTATGTGAAGTTTGATCTCAGTATTATTTCGCAGTCCGAAACCAATTCGCATCTGCGCACAATTCTGCCGGGGCTGGTAAAGATTGTTCATGATATTGGAGCACAACCTATCATCACTGGCATTGAATCACAGGCACAGCTGGACATTGCAATTGAGTCCGGCAGTCACCTGTTGCAAGGCTTTTTCCTTGGCAAACCAGTGACCGCCAAGGAATTACAACCTTCAAAGCTATTCCGGCCCACCATACGCGTGGCGGCCTGAGCCTGTCTGATTAACATAAACTCTCCTCCCTTGGGCTGGCATTCAATGGTCAGCCCCTTTTTATAATTCTTTTTAATTATAAGAATATAAAAACTTATTCTTTTTAATGACTAAAAAGCTCTGCTAAATTGGCAGCCGTTTTAACCTTGACTGAAAATTATGGCAAAACAGAAAAATATCCTGCCGGGCTTTAACCTATCATTAGGCTATACCTTGCTTTATCTCAGCCTGATTGTGCTGATTCCGTTAGCAGCGGCATTTATCAAAACTACTGAGCTCAGCTTTGGAGAGTTTTGGCATGTGGTCACTACGCCACGGGTTATTGCTTCATACAAGCTGACTTTTGGCGCATCGCTGATCGGCGCGCTTATCAATGCAGTATTTGGACTACTCACTGCATGGGTGCTGGTACGCTATACCTTTCCCGGCAAGAAAATTATTGATGCCCTGGTTGACCTGCCATTTGCGCTGCCCACAGCCGTTGCCGGTATCGCATTGACCGCCGTCTATTCAGCCAACGGCTGGATAGGTAGCCTGCTTGAACCACATGGGATCAAAGTCGCATTCACCCCTATCGGCGTGGTTGTCGCGCTCACCTTTATCGGTCTGCCCTTTGTAGTACGCACCGTGCAACCAGTGCTGGAAGATCTGGAAGCTGAGACCGAAGAAGCAGCGGCCAGTCTGGGCGCTAATCGCTGGCAAACCTTCACCAAGGTGATTTTGCCTTCATTGTGGCCAGCCTTGCTCACTGGATTTGCACTGGCATTTGCGCGAGCCATTGGCGAATACGGCTCGGTCATTTTTATTGCCGGCAATATGCCTATGGTCTCCGAGATCACCCCACTCATCATCATCACTAAGCTGGAGCAATACGACTATGCAGGTGCTACAGCAGTCGCTGTGGTCATGCTAGTCATATCATTCATCTTGCTGCTGGCTATCAACGGCCTGCAATGGTGGAGCTCCAAACGT
>CAYXMC010000305.1:0-2106 GCA_964466095.1 uncultured Methylophilaceae bacterium
CAGTGGACTCTAAATTTCCACTGGAGAACTATCACCGCATGCTGGAAAGCGGCTTACCGGAAAATGAGCGTCTGGCTGCGCAGCGACAGTTCAAGGCGGATGTCAAAAAGCATGTGGATGATATTGCTGCCAAGTACATTATTGCTGATGTCACTTCAGATGGCGCTGTCATGTTCATTCCTGCCGAGGCTGTGTTTGCAGAACTGCATGCTTATCATGCCGATGTGATTGCTTATGCCATGAACAAACGCGTATGGGTGGTTTCACCCACTACCCTGATGGCGGTATTGAACACAGCTCGTGCCGTACTCAAAGACGTAGAGACACGCAAGCAGGTACATATCATCAAGGAAGAGCTGGGCAAACTGGGCAAGGAATTTGGCCGTTTTGATACCCGCATGAAAAAACTGGCTGATCATATACGCCAAGCCCACGAAGATGCGCAGGATGTACAAACCACCAGCCAGAAGATATCTCGCCGTTTTGCCCAGATCGAGCGAGTAGAGTTGGCTGGAGAGCCTGATGCAGGTCTGACATTACCGGATGCTTCCCTGCTGGATGACGAATAAAAGAGAAGGAGAAAATCATGGCCAATATCGAAGCCGATGACGATGAAGCCGGCATTATCATGCTGGTACAACAATATTCTGCCAAGTTTGGCATCACCTTCAGCTCGCACCTGATGGATAACCCGGCACGCAAGCAGAAACTATCACGCTTGATGATGGAAGCTATCAGTGGCAAGCGTGGCCCGTTTACCGATGCCGATGTGCTGGATGATGATCAGGTGGACTAGGCTGGCATGATTACTGTACTTTACTTTGCACGCCTCAAGGAATCCCTGAATTACACCAGCGAGCAGATTGAGCTGCCGCAGCCGCAGACCAGTATTGCGCAATTGAAGCAACATCTTGCTCAGCGTGGCGACGCCTGGTCGCAAGTATTTACTGGCAAGCAGTTGATACGCGCAGCTATTAATCATGCATTGGTAGAAGATTTTGCGATTATCAATGATGGCGATGAGGTGGCATTCTTTCCACCTGTGACTGGTGGCTGATGACTGTTCGTGTACAAACTGTTGATTTTGATGCCGGTGCAGAAATCAACCGAATGCGCTTGGCCCGCGCTGATGCAGGCGCTATAGCTGCATTTATCGGCCAAGTGCGCGACCTCAACGAAGGCAGCCAGATCGCTGGCATGACGCTGGAACATTACCCTGGCATGACAGAAAAAGCGCTGAATGACATTGTCGCCAGCGCCAGAGCGCGCTGGGACATCTTCGATGCACTGATTATCCACCGAGTAGGCAAACTGCTACCCACAGACCAGATAGTGCTGGTTGTGGTTAGCGGGGCACATCGCAAGGAGGCTTTTGCTGCATGCGAATTCATCATGGATTACCTAAAAACGGAAGCGCCTTTCTGGAAAAAGGAATCTACCCCAGCAGGCGAGCGCTGGGTGGAAGCCAAAGTGAGCGATGATCAGGCTCGAGATCGCTGGAAACAATAAATTTACCTATGCTAAGAACTCTTACCCCAGAACAACTAACCAGCAAGATAGATCCAGCCAAACTTGGTTTTGCTGACACCTCTGAATTACTGCAGCAGCAAGCTCAAGCTATGGGTTGGATAGGGCAAGCTGAGGCGGAAAAAGCCGCACGTTTTGGGCTTGCCTTGCAGCAGCCTGGTTTTAACCTGATGGTGCTGGGTGAGCGGGGCTGTGGACGTACTTCATTGATGCTGGCAACCATGAAGGAGATGGCGGCAATCAGACAGTCTTCGCCCGACTTGGGCTTGGTGCACCAGTTTGATTTCCCAGATAAACCCTTGCCGCTGTATATCAGCGCTGGCAAGGGCGCAGAGTTACGCGTGGCTTTTGATCATTACATACGGTTTCTTGCGCGTACTATCCCATTATTGCTGAATGAGCATTTCTCGCAAGCCAACCTAGATGAAGCTGACAAACAGATACCCGCCAGTCTACGTGCGCAGATTGCCGAGCGGATGGACATGCAACTGAACACTCTGGCAGAGCAGGGCAAGCAGCTGGTTCTGGACGCGGGTTTGTATGCAAAGCATTTGCAGCAATTGCGTCAGGATACACTGG
>CAYXMC010000306.1:0-2099 GCA_964466095.1 uncultured Methylophilaceae bacterium
ACTCAACAGCCCGTGGAAGAGCGTCGGCATCGACCGCAGTCCAGTCGTTCCGCCGTACATCCGGCAGGTTTTGCACGTCTTCTATGGAAAAATCACGCGGTAAATTCATCATGTATCCAATCTTAAATTCTTGACTCTCGGGAAATCTGATCAAAAAAGTAGAGGGTAGCCAACTCAAAGAGTCATTGAGCCAGGGAAGAAAACCCGTTCACTTGAACACCATGCGTAAGCGATGTGTGAACGAAAAGCCCTAACACAATGCAAGCAACATCTTTTTTAAACTACCCTCCATTCAAAATCTGATAAGAAATCAGAGAGGAGATGAGTATGATTTTGGTGTTTCCTGAAAATCAGACTCGATGCCATCATCTCTCTTACCAGCACCTTCAACAATTCCCTTTAAGTCTTACTCCAAAGGGGGTAGATTGCTGCGCCGGAATATCTCGGCGCGATATTTCGCCCAGTAATAGGCATCCATCACCGAGATGGCGTAGACAAAAATACCGCCTGCAAACTTGCCTATCAATGACACTTCAGGCTTGGCAACCTGCACAGTCAAATATCCGAGCACCAGCATGAAGACCAGCATCATGAGCCCGCGCCTGACATTATTGTTAAGCACCTGCCCCATGCCCGGCAGCACCACGGCCACAGCCAGCACCAGATATGGAGATAAAGGTGGTGCCAGCTTCTGCGGCTGCTCAGAGGTTTGATTCATGAGATAACTCCATTGTGGTTCTTAGATTGATCGCCTGTTCAATTAAGCATGCTACGGCTTGCGGCTCGAGTGGTGTCGCATCGAACACCGAATTACGCATCACCATGTATTCACCACGCTGCGCCTGCTTTGCCAGATAAGTCAGGCGCAGACTGTTGGGCAATATCAGCAGCTCTTTCATGTGTTCATCTGCAAACAACGGCGGCACCAATGGTATTAATGCACCTAGCGGCACCGGGGCAGATTGGTATTTGATGATGGCATGCTGCGGCCAACTGGCAGGGATGGCCAACTGCCCTTCCCATTGCCAGGCCGGGCTATAGAATTCGTTATTCTGCGGACGTACGATCATATCCAGCGTACCGCTGATGGCTTGCCTGCCTTTTACCGTGACCAGTAGCCAAAGCGGCGGCACTTTTCGTACTGCGAGAGTATCAGCCATCAATTCAAGGGTGATTTCATGGCCCTTATACAACCCGCTTAGTTTGGGAAAACCAGCACCCACCTGCTGGATGATCGGGTTTTCCAGCAAATTGATACAACTATCCAGCAAGCCGCCCCTATCATTCCTGATACCGGCAGCATCGCGCTGATATATGCGGTAGAGGTAAACCCCCATCGCAATGATGACAACAAATAAAAACAGATTCGACATAAACATCAGGGGGCGGGTACCGCAGCACCCGCCCTGCCTGTTACCTCACATTTTCACGTATCAACATCAGCGGACCACTGTCACCGGGCAATGCGCCTTGGCCACTACATCCTCAGCAATAGACCCTAGCAGCAGGCGGGCAACGCCAGTTCTGCCGACAGAGCCGGTAATGATGTGGTTATAACCGTTGCTCTCAGCATACTCGATGATAGAAGCGGCGATATTCTGCCCGCCAACGGCAATGCAGGAGATATCGGTCAGGCCGGCTTTCTTGGCCTTGCTCGAAGCTGCCTGCAATTCACTTTGAAGTTGGGCATCAGCCGCATCCAGAATCGATGAATCCCAGAAGTGGCTGTGAGAGGCAGATTCGCCGGTCACCAAAGTCACCGTGACAAAGGACAGGTGTGCGCCTGTGCTTTTGGCCAGGCCTACCGCAAAATCCACGGCTTTATCTGCACTGTGCGAACCATCAGTTGCGCATAACAATTTGTATTTCATCTCTGGCTCCTCCTAGTAACCCTTGGGACGTGGCCAAGGCATGGTGAACTGTTCCGAACGTTTGACGTATTTGTAGCGACGCACTGTGAACCAGATGGAAGCCACAATATAGAACGCCATAATGGACAGCAGCGATGAGCCATAACCAAGGAAGGTCGCAAAATAAGTAGCACTGCACAATGCCAGCAGGGTGATTGCCGGAATCGGGTGGAACGGATGGATATAACC
>CAYXMC010000307.1:0-2076 GCA_964466095.1 uncultured Methylophilaceae bacterium
GAGATTCGGCACCCTTGTTGTAGTTGAGTATGCCATCGCGTATGGTCAAAGATACAAACAGCGCTTCTTCCGGTGCACCCAGCAGGGAGATGGCCGCCCCGTCACCCGTATCCAGAATGATTCGGTCATTCTGTGCGATATCCTTGATGGCTTCACTCAACAGGGCATTGAACTGTTCTTTGTCGGCGATCTGCCGTGATACCGGTTGTTTCGAATAATCGATGATATCGAGGAATACCACGCTGCAAATCGATGTTTTATTTAATCTTTCGCTCATATCTCAGTTGGTACCAAAAAAGTACGGCTATTAAACACTATTCATATATCAAAGTAACTGATGTTCGCGTATTACGGCTGCCTGGCCATAATATGCGCCCGCTTCATCTAGCAGGTTCCATACCGTTGTGTTGCGAATCATGAAACGCTGCCCGCTTTTGGCGATGCGCACACCCTCATAATTTGATATGAAGCCATGGGCTGTCACTTGGGCCAGCAGCTTCTCGCGGGCTTCGCGGTTGATAGGCTCTGCGGTCAGGCGCGATGGAATCTTCAATAGCTCATCCCAATCATAGCCGAACAAGGCAAGGCCCTGCTTGTTGGAATAATTGAGTAAAGGGTCTACCTGTGTGTCATGCGAAAGCACCGCAAATGGTGCATTCAACAAAGCATCAGCCAAGCTCCCTGTATAACCTGATATCAGCTCCTTGCCTGTCCAGTGCTGGTAGCTGTTAAACAAAATCTTGGAGTGACGTTGCAAAAAGTCATCATTTTTAATCATGCGCAAATGATGCCATTATTGGATAGCCAGTAACAGCCTTAGTCGATAAAATGCAGGCCTTGTCTCAAGCTTCTCTTTAAGTCGTTTTCATGCTGAATTCCCTCAACCAGCCTCAACGCGAGGCGGTGAAATATCTGGATGGTCCCCTGCTTGTACTGGCTGGTGCCGGAAGTGGAAAAACCCGCGTCATTACGCAAAAAATCGCCTATCTGATAGAGCAATGCGGCTATGCGCCACGGGAAATTGCAGCTATCACCTTTACCAACAAGGCTGCACGCGAGATGCAGGAGCGCGTGGGACACCTGCTGGAAGGAAAATCTGCCAAGGGCCTGACGATTGCGACTTTTCACTCGCTGGGCATGCAGATACTCAGGCAGGAAGCTGCACTGCTGGGGTACAAGCCGCAATTCTCCATTCTCGACTCTTCTGATAGCTTCAAGATACTCTCCGATGTGCTGGCAACAACAGACAAGCAACTGCTACGCAAGACACAATGGCAGATATCCAACTGGAAAAACGCCTTCATTAACCCGGATCAAGCCAAAGCTCAGGCAGACGAAGAGCTGACACATGCGGCGGCCAAGGTTTACCAGATCTACCAGCAAACCTTGAAAGCCTATCAGGCGGTTGATTTCGATGATCTGATCAAGCTTCCGGTGGAATTGTTCGAGAACCACAGGGAAGCCCTCGAAAAATGGCAGCGAAAACTCAAATATCTGCTGATTGATGAATATCAGGACACCAATGCCTGCCAATACAAACTGGTGAAACTGCTCACTGGCGTAGAAGGCCGCTTTACCGCAGTGGGCGATGATGATCAGGCGATTTATGGCTGGCGTGGTGCCGATGTGGAAAACTTGCGCCAGCTGACACAGGATTACTCACGCCTCAAGGTCATCAAACTTGAACAGAACTATCGCTCCACTGTGCGCATCCTGCGCTCGGCTAACCATGTGATCGCCAACAACCCCAAGCTGTTTGAAAAGCAACTGTGGAGCGAGCACGGCACTGGCGACCCGATACAGGTAAGCGCCGCGCGTGATGAAGAACACGAAGCCGAATCTGTGGTGATGAAGATACTTGCGCACAAGTTTGAGCACCGCACCAAATTTCAGGATTACGCCATTCTCTACCGTGGCAACCATCAGGCCCGCATACTGGAAGAGCACCTGCGCAGCCATAAAGTGCCTTACACCATCTCTGGCGGCCAATCCTTCTTCGATAAAGCCGAGATCAAAGATATCGTCAGCTACCTACGCCTGATTGCCAATGAAGATGACGACCCTGCATTCATACGG
>CAYXMC010000308.1:0-2043 GCA_964466095.1 uncultured Methylophilaceae bacterium
ACCCCTTCCCAAAAGCTTTGGCTACCCACCAGCACAGCATTGCCCAGCTTGCGGAAGCGTTCCAGCAATTCTGTACGCGAGCTATCACCCTGTATCAGCAGCGGAAACTCCATCCCGTTGCTGGAAAAACCATCCTTGAGCAAGGCATGTATCTCACGCATGGCACGCAGCGATGTACACAACACAAACGCGCGGCCACCACTGGCGCGGATAATAGGCAGGGCCAGCGCCGCTACCGAGGCCGCATAGCCAGCGCTGTTGGGTTCTGGCATATCTTTAGGCACATAAAACAATGCCTGTTTTTCATAATCGAAAGGGCTGTTCCAGTAGCCGGTATCGGCAAACTCCAAGCCCATCTGCTGTACGTAATGACTGAAATCACTTTTCACCGCCAGCGTGGCCGAGGTGAATATCCACGAACGTGGCTGCGCAGTCAGTTGCTTGCCAAACCCCTCAGCCACTGAGAGCGGCGTAGCATGGAGTTGTACAGATTGTGTGAACACTTCCACCCAACGTACCAGATTGGTATTTTCTGCAGTTTGCCAGCGTTGCAGTGCCTGCATCAGTGCCATGCCGCGCTGCCAGCAATTCTCGATCGCAGGGTCGCGCTCAGCCTGGCTTTCCAGAACTTCGGTCAGCGCGCCCAGCTTGGCCTGCATCTCGGCATAAGCGGATTCAAAGTTCTTCAGCGCCAGCGCTTTTTGCACCGGCATACGTGAGCCTTCATAGGCAAAGATCAGGCGGAAATCACGCACGGCTTTTTCCAGCGCGGCGGTAGCTTCCGGTAAGGCCAGGCAGTCCTTGGCTGTGGTGATGAATTCAGCATGCGCATCACGCGCCAACTCCATGAGTTGGCTAGTTGAGACATCCTCACCAAAGAACAGGCCAGCCACTTCTGGCAATTGGTGCGCCTCGTCAAAAATGACGGTATTGGCAGAAGGCAACAGCTCGGAAACCCCTTCGTCGCGCAGCATCACATCGGCAAAGAACAAGTGATGGTTGACCACTACCACATCGGCCGCCAGCGCCCGTTTACGCGCCTCCATCACAAAGCAATCCTTGTAGTAGGCACACTCCTGCCCCATGCAGTTATCACGGGTGGAAGTCACCGCTGGCCAGATGGTGGCGCTCTCCGGCACCTCAATCAGCTCAGCTTTATCGCCTGTACTGCTGTTCTCGACAAAATTGCGGATGACGTGGATATAGCGGGCATCATCACGCGAGAGAAAGCGCCCCTCATTCGCTGCACGTTCCAGATGAAAATGGCAGACATAATTGCTGCGCCCCTTGAGCATGGTCACCGTCACCGGCACTTTCAGGGCATCGCGCACCGCCGGTAAATCGCGGTTGAACAACTGATCTTGTAATGTCTTGGTGCCAGTAGAGACGATTACCTTGCCGCCGGAGAGTAACGCCGGCACCAGATAGGCAAAGGTCTTGCCGGTGCCGGTACCTGCCTCGGCTATCAGTTGCTTGTTACCTTTGATCGCTTGCTCAATTGCCAGTGCCATCTCGATCTGCTGCTGGCGAGGGCGATAGCCGGAAATGGTCTCAGCCAAGGGGCCGGATTCGGAAAAAATGTGTTCGAGCTTAGACATCCGCAATATTGTACCTGCGGAACGCCTTTAGCTTATGAGCGGATGTACAAGAACTATCGACTAATACAGTCAGTTATAAACAAAAAAGTCGTATGGGTTGTCGTCGCCTACAGCACAAGGGGGTATGTAGATATTCTTGACTTCAAGATCGGCAGCTGTAATAACCGGGGCGTTTTTTAGCGTAGCAAAGTGAATTGCATCATCCCCGCCAGCGCCATCGTGATCAAAATAAAGTTTTCCAGTTTTAGTGTTATAGGAAAACAACGCCCCATTTGTATTAGTGGCATCTATATTTTCACCTGACTCAAAACTGAAGCTTAAAGGGCCATCCTCTTTGGTGTAGTGATGGAAGGGACCGACAAGATTACTCACGACAATCTTATCTTTGCCAACTTCAAAATCTGTGATCAGGTCAGCGCCACCGGCAAAATCGCGTTGACTGAAG
>CAYXMC010000309.1:0-2023 GCA_964466095.1 uncultured Methylophilaceae bacterium
GTTAATCATACGGTCAGTACGTGAATTGGCACCGCGGTGTGGATAAAATGGGTGCTGGAATGTAGAGCACAACATCACTGCAGGGTTGCTGTGAAATATCTCTTCGGTACCATCTCCGTGGTGCACATCAAAATCAATGATGGCAACGCGTTTTAGCTTGTATTTGCTTATGGCGTGTGCGGCACCTACAGCAATATGATTAAATATACAGAAGCCGGCAGCATTTTGCTTGCCAGCGTGGTGTCCGGGTGGGCGTGTGCAGCAGAATGCGTTGTCGACCTTTCCTGAGATGACAAGCTCGGTTGCCAAGACAGCAGCGCCAGAAGCATGCATGCAAGCTGTCAAGGTCATCGGCCCCATGGCGGTGTCAGCATCAAGATGTACCATTCCTGCCAGTGGTGCAATACGTTTAATGTGCTTTACGTAATCAGCTTCATGCACGCGTAGCAGCTGTTCATCTGTTGCGGCAGGAGATTCATACACCTTCAACTGCTTGTAGATGCCATCAGTGATCAGTTTTTGTTTAATTGCGGTGATTCTGGCTGGAGATTCAGGGTGTGAACCGTCCATGACATGCAGCAGCGTGTCCGGATGTGATATGAAAGCTGTATTGAGTGCCATGGTCTAGTTATTCTTCTTAGCCTATTTCCCGCACAAAATTTTGATAAAACATCAATCTTGAGGCTGCTATTTTGCCAGCTTCTACAGCTGCCATTACAGCACAATCTGGCTCTTTCAGGTGCTTGCAATTGTTAAATCTGCATTTCCCCAGATATGGCCTGAATTCAATGAAGGCTTGTTCCATATCTTCCACACTCAAATGTCCTAAACCGAATTCCTGCAAGCCAGGAGAGTCTATCAAGTCACTTTCTGCATCAAGATGATATAGGCGTGCGGCTGTTGTAGTGTGTTTTCCGCTATCCAGTACTTCAGAGATTTCTTGAGTCCGTGCGCCTGTATCAGGCAGTAATGCGTTGATAATGGTGGATTTTCCCATACCAGACTGTCCGACCAGTACACTGATATGTTTCTTCAGCCATGGTAACAGTGGCGCTATATCCTGTTTAGCTGAAATGCCTTGCACCTGATAACCTAATGTTTGATAAAGCCTCAGTTTCTCTAGACTGGCTTGATGATCGCCGAGATCGCATTTGTTGAGGACGATAAGCACTTTTACACCAGCTGCTTCCGCCGCAACCAGGCAGCGATTCAGCAATTCTTCATAAAAACTGGGCACAGTAGCGAGTACGATCACAGCCTGCGTGACGTTAGCTGCCAATATCTTGCTGCGGAAGGCATTGCTACGAAAGAGTAAACTGCTGCGTGGCTCCATGCTCTCAACGACACCTTCGTGATTGTCCGTCGCTTTTACCAATACGATATCACCGCAGGCGAGGTCAGTCCTCTTGCCGCGTGTAACGCAGCTGAATAATCTGCCATCACTGACTTCTACGCCGTAGCGTTTGCCATAGGCGGCGGTAACCAGACCTTTCAAGAGTGGTGGAGAAGACAATTATTGTTCGAATTTGTAATAGCTGTTGTTAAGGTAGCGTGCAACATTTAATTCCTCATCCTCGAACCATTTCAGGCCGAGCATGGTATTGCAGTTACGAATTTGGGCAACCAGGCCACGGGATGTGCGTATCTTGCGGTCTTCACGAGTGTAGATTTTGGAGCCATCACCGCCAAAGCGCTCGGCATGGCAGGATATGCAGTTTTTTTCAACTAAAACCCTGCCCGCAGAGGCGTCTGCTTGCGGGTAGGGCTCAGCATGTATGCTACTGACATGAAGCAATAAGAAAAAAATCGTTATGATCATTTGCTTCATGATTTTCTCCATCAGGTTTTAGAGATAAATGCCGCCAGTTTTTCAATGCGGATGCTGGCCGGTGGGTGAGAGTCATAAAATGCAGAGTGCAATGGATCCGGTGTGAGTGTCGACGCATTGTCTCTGTAAAGTTTAACTAAGGCCTCTACCAAATAGTTTGCATTTGAATGTTTGGCTGCATAGTCATCCGCTTCA
>CAYXMC010000310.1:0-2017 GCA_964466095.1 uncultured Methylophilaceae bacterium
AACAAGTGTTAAATGCTTATATTGTCCGCAATCGATGTGCCACAGCTTTAAAGACGTTTTGAATGGATGTTAATTTATTGATTTTTATTTGTTTTTTTAGTGTTTTTAACCATCAATTTTTGTCACAAAACTGCAAAATTAGGTAAATCCTGGCTATCAACCCTGCATTTTTTGCATGAATTATCGTTTGCTGGTGCGTTCAGCAAATTTTGGCCTCGTTCTTCATTCAGCTGGCCTTATATGATTAAATGCAAGCCATGAAAAAACCTTTCCAGAAAATCGCGCTAATAGGCAAGTACCAAAGTCCGGAAATGCGCGAGCAAATATTGAGCATGGCGAATTTTCTTTCAGCCAGAGATATTCTTGTGCTCATAGAAAAGAATACGGCGGAATATTGCAAGATTGAAGGTTATCGTAGTCTGGAACTGGAAAAACTGGGCAAGTTTGCTGAACTCGCCGTGGTGCTAGGAGGTGATGGCACTATGTTAACGGTTGCCCGAGGATTGGTGGATTTCGATATCCCATTAGTTGGTATCAACCGTGGTCGAGTTGGATTCCTTACTGATATCAGTGCCGAGAACATGCTGGATGCGATGTCCAGTATTCTGGCCGGTGAGTACGATATAGAACAACGTATTCTGCTGAGTGCCAGCATCTCGAGAAATGGTGTCATCGTCAGTCAAGGTAATGCAATGAATGACGTCGTGGTGACCAAAAGTGGTATGTCGAGACTCATAGAACTGGAAGTCCGTATTGATGGCAACTTCGTCCACAAACAGCGATCGGACGGCCTCATTGTGGCAACACCTACCGGCACGACTGCTTATTCGCTATCTGCTGGTGGCCCCATTCTGCACCCTACGCTGGATGCAATCACGCTGGTGCCAATCTGCCCGCATACATTGAGTAATCGGCCGATTACCATTAACAGTAACAGTGTGGTCGAGATCACCTTGGCGCATGCCGATGATGCTGGCGTGCACTTCGACGGTCAGTTACAAATGGCGCTCAAGCAGGGCGACAAGGTGCGTGTGGCGCGCGCAGAGAAGACAGTTTCGTTGCTGCATCCCCTTGGTCATAATCATTACGACACTCTGCGGGAAAAACTCAACTGGGGTTGATGCATGCTGCAAAGTCTCTCCATCCGTGATTTTGTCATTGTCGAAAAACTCGATCTTGAGTTTGCGCCGGGGTTTACCGTGCTAACGGGGGAAACAGGCGCTGGTAAGTCCATTCTTATTGATGCACTCTCGCTGGCTTTGGGCGCACGTGGTGAATCTGGTTTTATCCGGAATGGCTGCGAGCGCGCTGAAATCAATGCCAGTTTCGATGTGCGAAAGAATCAGGCTCTGCAAGGATGGTTGGCTGAGAACGAGTTGGTGGCTGAAGAGCAGCAGTTGCTGCTACGCCGGGTGATATATACCGATGGCCGTTCACGTGCCTTTATCAATGGCATGCCAGCCACCATGCAGCAATTAAAGGATGCTGGCGAGTTTCTGGTTGATATCTATAGCCAGCATGCTCATCACTCCCTGCTCAAGCCAAATTACCAGCGTCAGGTGCTGGATGATTATGCAGGAGCTAGCCACTTGGCGACGCAAGTGGCTGAGGCTTATAAACACTGGGCCGCGCTTGATCGCAAACACAGGGAAGTGGAAGCGAATGCTGCCGCTTATGCAGATGAGCTGGCCGAATTGCGCGATCAGGTTCGCGAATTATCGAATGTGGTGATTTCGGCAGAAGAATGGGAGGCACTGCAGCAGGAACACAGTCGCCTCTCCCACGGTGCCAGCTTGCTTGCCGGTAGTGAGGAGTCACGTGATTTGTTGAGCGAGCATGAGTATGCCGCCATACGCCAGTTGAGTCTGGCGCAGCAGAAATTGCAGCATTTACTGGATTTTGACAGCGCCTTGCAGGAGCCGTTGGATGCGATTGATTCTGCCGTGATCCAGCTGGAAGAAGCCAGCCGTTTCCTGAATCGCTATGTGCAGCGGGCAGAGCTAGACCCAGAGCGCCT
>CAYXMC010000311.1:0-2017 GCA_964466095.1 uncultured Methylophilaceae bacterium
CAACGCCACCGGGGAAAGGCATGATGACATTGGGTACTTTTTTCATGGCTTCGATCGCGGCTTCGCAGGCGGCCAAAGCTTGCGGTTGCGATTCAGCCAGCACCAGAAAATTGCCACCACCCACCGCACGCACCATGCCTGTGGTTTCTTCTGTGATGAATTCGCCATCCATTACCGGCACGCGCCAGTAGCGCTTGCCACCAAACTGCTTGGAAGTCTGATAACCATCGCCAAAGAAGCGCAGGTTCTTGCCTAGGCTGATGCGGTCATTGCCATCAATACCGGAGAACGCGGCAGCGGTTGGGCAAGTGAGGATGCATTGTCCCATGCGAGTTTCCAGCTGCTTTTGTAGTACGGAGCTGCCCATGGCAAACATGAGGATTGAAACGCCAGGACGGCCATCTGGAGTCTCGTCTGGGCTCATCTCGCGCTCTATGCCGGCTTCCACGCCACAGCCGATGACAGAAGTGGCGAAGCCAGTCATCGCATTTGCTGCGTTATAAGCCCATTTCAGGTTTTGCCCGGTAATGATGACGCGGGTGCCGCGCATGTTGAAGGCTTCGGCGAAGGTTTCGTCGATCTGTACGCCGTTAATGATCATGATAAAACTCCTGTCAAACCTGCTGCGCACATCATCTGCTGCGTCACGTGCTCGTTCATTGCTCGCCTATCTATTTGATATGTCTCGCGCTTCACTGCGCGGCTCCTTGCAGTTGAAGCTGCTCGCAACGGTTTTACAAGGAGTTTATGGAGGGTGGTATTCATCATGAGGACTTTTCTCGTCTGCCTTCACACGCTTGCACCACAACGCCGCCACGGCCGCCTTCAGCGATCTCGTCAGCATGCACCTTGAAGTGCTCCATATTCATGGTGTGATAGGTGTCGAAGTATTTCTTGATGTCTTTTTCAATACCACGGTCAAACTCGGGTTTGACGGTATGGGTCTTACCCCATGTGACTTTGACGACTTCACCGTTTCTGACCACCAATTCACCATCCTTGAACACATAGTCTGGTTTGCTGAACATCTTTTCACGGTCGGCATCATCGGTGTAGACGGTGATGTCAGCGCCTGCACCCACACCCAAGTGACCACGGTCATGCAAGCCAACCAGCTTGGCAGCGCCTGCCCGAGTCATGATGGCGATCTCGTAGAGGCTGTATTCACGGTCGATAGAGGTCAGTGTGCTCATGGCCTGAGCATCCAGATTAAGCTTGGCGAACATGTCGTTACGGAAAGTCTTGTCCATCAACAACTTGATCAGGTGTGGGTAGCTGGTAAACGGCGCACCATTCGGGTGGTGGGTAGTCAGGAAGATACGCCATGGGTCATCAGTCAGCAGGAAGATTTCCAGGCCGATCGCCCATTGCAAGGCGTTTACAAAGTTCTGATCCTTGTACTTGAACGGCACTACGCCACAACCTGCATCGCACTCAATATCCATAATGACAGATTTACGCGGGCTGCCAAATGCGGCATTAGCATGCTGTCGCATGTTGTCGCCAGAGCAGGTGACAGTCTGGCCGAACAGAATCTGGCCGACGTCAGCCGAAATATGCTTGTTTTTGTTAATGGCCTCGGCAATTGCTGCGGCGCCAGAAGAGAACTTGCGATCGCCTTCTGTGCCATAGGAGTGAAACTGGATGTGTGTCAGATGCAGCGGATAGCCTTCGGAAGCACCCATGGTCTTCAATGTGGTTTCCACGTTGCCGGGCACGCCAAGGTTATTGCCGTGTACGTGCAAGGGGTGTGGCACGCCCAGTTCGTGCACAGCGCGGGAAAGTGCCTTTAGTACGTCGCGCGGGGAAACTTGGTAATGGCTGTTCAGTTCGTCCAGATCCAGCGCACGCTGGTTGAATTTAAAAGCGCTAATACCACCCGGATTCACTACCTTGATGCCGATAGCCTGTGTGGCATGCATGACCCAGGCGACATAGTCGTTGATGGCGTTCTGGTCTTGCTTAGCTGCCAACATGCGCAGGAACAAGTCATCGCTGCCCAGCATGCCGCTGATCA
>CAYXMC010000312.1:0-2007 GCA_964466095.1 uncultured Methylophilaceae bacterium
GCCAAGATCGCTACCGATATTTCGCAACTTCTTGGTACCAAATATCAGCACCACAATCAGTAGCACAATTAACCAGTGCCAAATGCTAGATAAACCCATGACCGTTCTCCTAAAAAATTTTTAATCAGGTTTTAGGCAATGTTGCACCACCGCCAAATACATGCACATGAATATGAAACACTTCCTGACCACCTTCGCGGCCAGTATTAATCATGGTACGGAAACCCGTCAAACCTTGCTCCACAGCAAGTTTGGGCGCCAGCAACAACATCTTGCCGAGCAAAGACTCATGCTGAGGCTCACAATTGGCAAGGCTTTCGATATGCAATTTCGGAACTAGCAGAAAATGCACAGGGGCTATTGGGCGAATATCATGAAATGCGATGACGTCATCATCTTCATAAATTTTTTTAGAGGGAATATCGCCGTTGACAATTTTGCAGAAAATGCAATCACTGCTCATGAGTCGTTCCTTTTATCTTTTATGATTGACCGTATTCAGCAACATGAATTGGCAAGAACTACTTGTCCTGGCGAGATGCCTTTTCTTCAAGACCAGACAAACCTTCACGACGAGCCAGCTCGTTGAGAATATCCTGCGGACCAAGGTCGGCAGCCGCTAGCATCACCAGAGTATGGAACCAGAGATCTGCAGTTTCATAGATAATCTGTGAATGATCGCCACCTTTCGCAGCAATAATCGTTTCAGCAGCCTCTTCGCCAACCTTCTTTAGTATGCTATCCATCCCCTTGCTATAGAGTTTGGCTACATAAGAGGACTGCGGATCAGCCTGTTTGCGTTGTTCCAGCAACTCGGCAAGACGATTCAGGACATCACTCATCTGAGCTTCCATATATTTTTTGTGGGTCTTTAATCACCGGTTGGTCAATAACCCAGACATCATTCTCCAGCCTATGGAAAAAACAGTTATGCCTACCTGTATGACAAGCAATACCACCAAGCTGTTCTACAGTGATTAATACTACATCCTCATCGCAATCAAGGCGAATTTCATGCACTTTTTGCTGATGTCCAGATTCCTCACCCTTATGCCACAACTTATTTCGGGAGCGCGACCAATAAACAGCATGGCCGGTCTCAGCTGTCAGGCGCAAGGCTTCACGATTCATCCAGGCAAACATCAGCACCTTGCCAGAACCATACTCCTGAGCAATCACCGGCACCAGTCCATCGGCAGTCCATTGCACTTTTTCCAGCCAATCCATTACAACCTTACCTCGATTCCATTGGCTTGCATAAACTCCTTGGCCTGCCTGACAGTGTATTCACCATAGTGAAAAATACTTGCCGCCAGCACAGCATCCGCACCACCTTCTTTTACGCCATCGACCAGATGCTGCAAGTTACCAACTCCACCTGAAGCAATAATCGGCACATCAACTGCATCGCTAATCGCACGATTCAGTGGCAGATTGAAACCTATTTTCGTACCATCCCTGTCCATGCTGGTGACCAGCAGTTCACCAGCCCCCAAATCCACCATTTTGCGCGCCCACTCTACAGCATCCAGCCCCGTCGGTTTACGCCCACCATGAGTGAACACTTCCCAGCGTGGTTGCTCAGAATCAGGCGCATTAACCTGTTTGGCATCAATTGCAACCACGATACATTGCGAGCCATAACGGCCAGCGGCATCTGCAACCAACTGTGGATTCAATACGGCAGAGGTATTGATACTTACCTTGTCAGCACCCGCATTCAATAGGCGGCGAACATCAGCAACTTCACGCACACCACCCCCTACTGTCAGTGGTATAAACACCTGCGAAGCAACCTGTTCAATAATGTGAAGAATCAGCCCTCGATTATCGGAGCTGGCAGTGATATCAAGAAAAGTCAGTTCATCAGCTCCCTGATCGTCGTAGCGTTTTGCAATTTCAACTGGATCACCCGCATCGCGCAGTTCCAGAAAATTAACACCCTTAACGACACGACCATCGGTCACATCAAGACAGGGAATAATCCGCTTGGCAAGACTCATCCAG
>CAYXMC010000313.1:0-2002 GCA_964466095.1 uncultured Methylophilaceae bacterium
AGCCCTCACTCCAACCCTTACGGACTGAAGTGTAGTAGTCATCACTCTCGGTGATGCGCTGGCGGCAATCTGCATGCAGGCTGTCTTTTTTGTAGAGCATCAAATCAATCGGAGCCGCAACTGAGATATTGCTGCGTATGGTGGAATCAAACGAGATCAGCACGCATTTCACAGCATCCATCATGTCGGTGTTATGTTTGACCACGCGGTCGATAATCGGCTTGCCGTACTTGGTTTCGCCGATCTGGAAATAGGGAGTCTCGCTGCTGGCCTCGATGAAATTGCCAGCTGAATAGACATTAAATAGCCTTGGTTTTTCGCCCTTGATCTGCCCGGCCAGCAGGATACTGGCATTAAAGTCCGTGCCTTGATTCTTGAGGTGTGAGGCATCTCGATCAAACACTTCTCGCAGTTCATCGCCCACTATCTGCGCTGCTTCAAACATGCTGCTGACGTTATGCAGATGCCGCCCTTCGTCCAGCCTGATCTTCTCGCGCAGGCCGTTGACCACGGCTTGGGTGATAGCTAGATTACCCGCGGTGAGTATGGTAATGACACGTTCATCTTCGATCTCGAACACGTTCATCTTGGGGAAAATCGCCACTTGGTCTACACCGGCATTAGTACGGGTATCAGAGGCGAGAACCAGACCTTCGTCCAGCAACAGGGCAACGCAGTAAGTCATGATGTTGTTATCAGTTTTATGAAAAATTATTTACTAGCATAAAGCATGCACGGGCTGGCGTTAAGTGGCACACTGCACCTATGTTTTGGCACAAAACATGCTGAAATCAAGCATAAATTTAAAACCTCACAGGTAAGTCATGGCCATTCGCGTCGCTCTGCATCACAAAACCAGCTATTTTTTCGACCGATTGGTGAACCTATCGCCGCATGAAGTCAGGCTGAAACCCGCTGCCCATGCGCGCACACCTATCATGTCGTACTCGCTCACTGTTAATCCCGAGCAGCATTTCATCAATTGGCAGCAAGACCCCTACGGCAACTACATCGCCCGCTATGTATTCCCCGAAAAAGTGCGTGCGCTCGAATTCACGGTCGATTTGATTGCAGACATGACTGTGATCAACCCTTTTGATTTCTTTATAGAAAAGTATGCGGAGCAGTTTCCGTTCAAATATCCGGAGCAGATGAAGTTCGAACTTGGTGCATATTTGAAGCCGGAACCGGCGGGTGATCTGCTGAAAATCTGGCTTGCCAATGCCAAGAAAAATCTGCTTAAAAAGGACATGATCACCATCAACGCTCTGGTTGCGCTCAACCAGCAGTTGCAACAAGACATCGGCTATCTGGTGCGCATGGAACCAGGCGTGCAAACGCCGGAAGAAACGCTGGGCAAGCGCACTGGCTCTTGCCGCGACAGTGCCTGGCTGCTGGTGCAGATACTGCGGCATTTTGGTCTGGCTGCACGATTTGTCTCTGGTTATCTGATACAACTGGCGGCAGATATCAAAGCGCTGGATGGCCCCAGCGGTACCGAGGTGGATTTCACCGACCTGCACGCATGGACAGAAGTCTACCTACCCGGCGCGGGTTGGGTAGGGCTAGACCCAACCTCAGGCTTGCTGGCTGGCGAAGGCCATATCCCATTGGCCTGCACGGCCATGCCTTCTTCTGCTGCACCTGTCACAGGCTTTACGGATGTCTGCGAGGTGCAGTTCTCGCATGAGATGAAAGTAACACGCATCCACGAAGACCCACGTGTGACTAAGCCCTACTCTGAAGATGACTGGGAAAAGATACTCAAGCTGGGCAACAAAGTGGATGCCGAGCTAAAAAAACAGGATGTACGGCTGACTCAGGGCGGCGAGCCGACTTTTGTCTCGATTGATGATATGGACGGCCCCGAGTGGAACACGCTGGCACATGGAGTGAAGAAACGTGAACTGGCGGGCAAGCTCGCACTGCGACTAAAAGACCACTTTGCCAAAGGTGGGCTGCTGCATTACGGTCAGGGCAAGTGGTACCCGGGTGAGCCGTT
>CAYXMC010000314.1:0-1994 GCA_964466095.1 uncultured Methylophilaceae bacterium
GCTCCGACCAAGCTTTGGTGAACAAACCTTTCTTGGAAACAATCTCAGCATTGGCATCCAGTACCACAATCTTGGAAGCTGGCTTGTAGTGCTTAAGGTAAAAGGCTACCTGACAGGCTCGCTCATAAGGGCCAGGCGGGCAACGGTAAGGGGCCTTGGGGATGCTCATGACGAACACTCCACCATCAGTCATGGATTCCAGCTGCTTACGCAGGTTAACAGTCTGCAGCCCGGCCTTCCATGCATGCGGAATCTGTTGCTGAGCTTCGGCACTTTGCAACATCGGCAATTGCTCATAGCTAAAATCAATACCAGGCGCGATCACCAATCTGTCGTAACTCAAGTCACCGTTGCGCAAAATAAGCTTGCGGGCATCCGCGTCAATCGCGGTCACCTGATCATGCACCCAGCGTATGGGGTAATTGCGTTGCAAAGCGTCATAACCAAACACCAGATCATCGATCTGTTTGCTACCGCCCAGAACCAAATTACTCAAAGGACAGGAAACAAACTGGGTATTCTGTTCGACCAGCACAATCTCGATATTGCCCTGGCTCCACATACTGAGATATTTGGCAAAGGTAGCTCCGGCATAACCACCGCCGATAACCACAACTCGCCCACTTGCTTTGGCAAAAGCCCTAGTGGGCAACAAGGAGAGTCCGGCAACCGCACCCGCTAGCTTGATAAATGTTCTGCGGTCAGTCATTTACCACCTCCAACTTCTGGTGAGGCGGGTATGGCCGAATCTCGCGCTTTTGCTGCGAAAAGTAGGCTGCAAGCTGCTCTATCTCGTCGCTAGTCAGACCTTTGGCATGTCTGTGCATCACAGTGGCAGCGCGCTCGCCAGAACGAAAAGCCTGCAGTTGCAAAACAAAGTGGGAATAATCTAGGCCAGCCAGCACTGGGGTGCCGCTGATACTGTTGCCATTAGTGCCATGACAAGCGGCACAGGAACTGGCAAGTGTCTGAATATGAGAAGTGCTTGCAGGCTCACCGGCATATACGCCAAGTGGAAGCAACATTGATAAGCACCACCACCTGACGTATTTTTTCATTGAACACTCACTTTCCGGGAGCCATTCAGTAGATGTAGTTTAGTTACACTTGCCCTCGCAGCCTTCTTCAGAAGCGCCCAGAGAAACTAAGAGTTCTGCCATTTCATTGAGATTTTCATCACGCACAGCACGAACAATAGACACACCGCCACGCAGCTTGGCATTTGGGTCGGCACCCTTGGCAACCAGGAACTTCACCATTTCCTTATCATTCTTGTAAGCAGCCATATGCAGGGCTGTCATCTTGGTGATGGGATGTTTGTAATTGATATCGGCACCTTTATCCAGCAGCAGTTGTGCCATTTTGATCTGACCATGGTTAGCTGCAATCTGGATTGCGCTCCAGGCAAAATAGGTGTCATTCACGCCCACACCCTGATCAAGATATTTCTGTACTACTTTAAGATTACCTTTGCCTATGGCATCGGTATATTCAACCTGCTTCTCACCTTCCAGCTCAGCGTGAGCGATCATCGGCAGACTAAAAGCCACTGCCAGAATCAATGCCTTCAACATATCCATGCGATTACTCTCCAAATTTATTTTAATAATCAATAAAACTCTCTACGTTCTTTAATATTGCCTGAATCGCTTTGAGATTTCCCAGCTAGTTTACCCGATAAACTTCCTTGCATTACGGAACATGCGCAACCAAGGCGCATCTTCCGGCCAGCCATCCGGATGCCATGAGTGCTGCACTGTACGGAACACGCGTTCCGGGTGCGGCATCATGATGCTGAAACGACCATCCGGCGTGGTCAGGCCAGTAATCCCCTGAGGCGAACCGTTAGGGTTGAACGGATAAGTTTCAGTAGGCTGACCAGCATTATCCACAAAGCGCATACTGACCAGTTTGTTTACCAGCACTGCGTTGACCGTAGCCGTGTCAGAAAATTCCGCAAAACCTTCACCATGAGCTACCGCAATAGGCATACG
>CAYXMC010000315.1:0-1985 GCA_964466095.1 uncultured Methylophilaceae bacterium
AATGAAGATGACGACCCTGCATTCATACGGGCAGCCACCACACCGAAAAAAGGCATAGGCAACACCACGCTGGAACGTCTGGGTGAATATGCCCGCGTGCACCATTTGTCATTATTTGCCGCGGCATTCGAAGGAGAGTTTCAGCGCGAGATCGGCAACAAGCAACTGGAAGACTTGCTGACCTTCTGCCAGTTCATCAGTCGGCTACAGGAACGTGCTGTAAAAGACCCTGCCAACGAAGTACTGGAAAGCATGATGAACGCTATTCAGTATGAGCCCTACCTTTACGATAGCGAGGAACCAAGGGCTGCCGAAAGCAAGTGGAAAAATGTGCAGGAATTCATAGGCTGGCTTAACCGCAAAGGTGACGGCACGCCTGGCGGTGATGATGAGAAAAATCTGCTGGAACTGACACAAACCATAGCCATCATGAGCATGCTAGAAGGCCGGGAAAATGGTGAGCCGGACGCAGTCAAACTCTCTACCCTGCACGCCGCCAAGGGGCTGGAGTTTGGCCATGTCTACCTGATAGGCGTGGAAGAAGGCATACTGCCACATCGGGAAAGCATAGATAACGACAAGATCGAAGAAGAACGCCGCCTGATGTATGTCGGCATCACGCGTGCGCAAAAATCCCTGAATATTTCATGGTGCAAGAAACGCAAACGCGCCGGGGAAAATGAAGTCTGTGAACCTAGCCGTTTTATCAACGAACTACCGCAGGACGATGTCCGGCATTTCGGCAGCCCAAATGCAGACCCTGTAGCTGCCAAGGAAAATGCCAGAGAACGCATGGCACAGATACGCGCCATGCTGGGGAACAAGTAATGCCATACATCACGCTAAACAATGCTTCGCTAGCCTTTGGTCACCATGCACTGCTAGATCATGCTGATTTTCAGCTAGATGCTGGTGAACGCGTTGGCCTGATAGGCCGTAATGGTGCCGGAAAATCCAGCCTGCTCAAGGCAATCGCCAACGAGACCAAGCTGGATGATGGTAATCTCTGGCGCTCACCCAGTGCGCGCATCGTTTATGTGCCGCAAGAGCCCTTGCTAAACCCGGCGCATACCGTGTTTGAAGCCGTGGCCGAGGGCCTTGGCGACCTGCAGCAATTATTGCTGGAATATCACGAAGTCACGGCCAGCATGAGCGCACCGGATGCCGATATCGAGAAACTGATGGCCCGCATGCAGGAGCTGCAACAGGGGCTTGAAGCCAAGCAAGGTTGGCACTCTCAGGCACGAGTGGAAACTGTGCTAAGCCGTTTGAATCTGCAAGCTGACGTCAATGTGGAGACACTCTCCGGCGGCTGGCGCAAACGTGTAGCGCTTGCCCGCGCCTTGGTGGCAGAACCCGAAGTATTGCTGCTGGACGAGCCAACCAACCATCTCGATCTGGCCGCGATCGAATGGCTGGAAAATCTGTTGCTGGGATTCAATGGCAGCGTGCTCTTCATTACCCATGACCGCCGCTTCCTCGACAAGCTGGCAACTCGCATAGTTGAGCTTGATCGCGGCAAGCTTACCGATTTTATCGGCAATTTCAGCAACTACCAGATCAAGAAAGCTGAACTTCTGGAAGTAGAAGCGCAGCAAGCTGCCAAGTTCGATAAATTCCTGGCTCAAGAAGAAGTCTGGATACGCAAAGGGATAGAGGCCAGGCGCACCCGTAATGAAGGCCGTGTGCGCAGGCTGGAAAAACTGCGGCTTGAACGTGCTGCAAGGCGCGACCGTCAGGGTAGCGTCAAATTGGCACTAGATAGTGGCGAACGCTCAGGCAAGCTGGTGGCTGAACTGGACATGGTCTCCAAGGCTTATGGCGATAAAGTACTAATTAAAAATTTCAGTACCCGCATCATGCGTGGCGACCGGATTGGCTTGCTTGGGCCAAACGGCATAGGCAAGACCACGCTGCTCAAGTTGATACTGGGTGAACTGGAAGCCGACAGTGGCAATATCCAGCGCGGTACCAACATGAATATC
>CAYXMC010000316.1:0-1924 GCA_964466095.1 uncultured Methylophilaceae bacterium
GTTCTTCTGCTACTGCTGTATTTGCCTGCTGACTGACCTCGCTGATGGTCATGTCATCAGGGTCAACAATAAAGGAACAGATAGAGATAATGCTGTCGGCACTATCCTCAGTCTCCAGCATGAAAACCACATGGCCGTTTTCCAGTTTGCTATGGCTGACTTCACCAAACAGGCCAAGTTCTTCATGCAGGTTATTAGTATCTTTTTCGTTGATGGCGGGTAACTCGATCCGGTAATGCTTCTTGCCATCCTGGGTTGTAGCGGCAGCAGCTGGTTCTGCTACTTTTGCCTCGACTACGGGGGCGGGTGCTTGTTTGACCGGTTCTGGTTGTGCTGCTTTGGCAGCTACCGGCTGGTCGCCAGCTTCAGATAATGCCTTGAGTTGTTGCTTGATATCTTCTTCGATGCTGCGGTCTACATCTGCACCTGAGCGGTGACCATCGAGTTGCGATGACAACACATCCTTGGAGGCCAGAAAAATATCGACATGCTCGCCAGTCAAGGTCATCTCGTTCTTGCGGATGCGATCCAGAAGGTTTTCCAGTACATGAGTGATTTCTGCCATATCGGTAAAACCAAATGTGGCAGCGCCGCCCTTGATGGAATGAGCGGCACGGAAGATCGCATTCAGGTCTTCCGGATCAGGGTTGTCCAGATCCAGTTTCAGCAGCAAATGCTCAGCCTGGGCGAGCAATTCTTCGGCTTCTTCAAAGAATGCCTGATAAAACTGACTCATGTCGATTGTCATTTTTCTACTCCATTCACCATGATTTTCTTGATTCATTAACCATGTTGATTTTTATCTTTGTTATGCGCCGATTACTTTCTGTACTACATCAATCAGTCGCTTGGGGTCGAACGGCTTGACCAGCCAGCCATTTGCCCCTGCCGCCTTACCTTTGGCCTTCATCTCATCGCTGGACTCTGTGGTCAGCATGAGGATGGGTACTTTCTGGTAGGTGCTCAGATCGCGCAGGTTCTTGATCAATGTCAGCCCGTCCATGATTGGCATGTTCTGGTCAGTTAGCACCAGATCAACCACTTGATCCTTGGCCTTGTTCAGACCGTCCTGGCCATCTACAGCCTGCACGACCTTGTAGCCGGCAGCGGTAAGGCTGAAAGCGACCATCTGTCTCAAGGATCCGGAGTCATCAACCGCTAAAATTGTTTTTGACATTTTCATCACTCACTTTTAGTTGTTTGGGACTAGCCCAGTTACCGAAATTAAATTACTACCTTGCTAAAACAACTCAATATCGCCAGTGCCCATGTCCTGCTGGCTCACCGAGCGTCTTAAGCCACCTGAAAGGGCATTGCTGCCTGTGTTCAAGTTATGGCTCATCACTTCCAGGAAGCGCGCGATTTCGTCGTGTTCCTGATCCGGATCTATGGCATCGCCATGCGATGCCAGAGTCTCCAGCAGTTCGCGCAGGCCATTTACCCGCTTGATAGTGCGAGCAATCAGCTGGCTGGTGAGGTCTTGAAACTGCAGGCCGGTCACTGCCATGTTGACTTCCTCGCCTATCTTTTTCTTGAAACCATCCAGCTTGGCTGTTTCTTCTTTATTGAATTCATGATGCGCTATCAGCAACTCCAATTCCTGCTGCTGTTCGGTTACAGCTTGATGGATGGCCATAAAGCTGACGCCCAGCTTTTCTATAGCTTCGCTTAATAAAAAAGTGGTCTGCATCAAGTCAGCTTCTACCTCTACCAAGTGTTGTTTCCCATGGTCGGAAACAGCGGCTAGCAGGCTGCGCAATTCATTGATCGGTAACGTTTTCATACCCATACAAAATATCCCATCATGCGTAAATTCAATTCTATGAACAAAGGGCATAATGCATTTCAAATCTCTCCACCTGCATTCATTGCGTTTTTTCCTGAATGGTTTCACCCAGTTTTTCTACTTCTTCCTTCACGTCTT
>CAYXMC010000317.1:0-1877 GCA_964466095.1 uncultured Methylophilaceae bacterium
GCCCTGTTCAATCAGCCATTCCACGGTTTCCCTGCCATGCACAGCTACAAGACGAGTCACTTCCTGATCGCAAAGACCAGCACCTGCAATCAATGTGTCTTGTATATGGGCTTCTATAGAATCGTCATCGGTGAGGACTGCAGCGATCCCTCCCTGTGCCCAGTTGCTTGCGCTATCGTTAATCAGGCGCTTGCTGACCAAGCAAACTTTTTTTTCAGTGGCAACTTTTAGTGCCAGAGTAAGACCAGCGAGCCCGCTGCCTATAATTAAAACATCGTATTGCTGCATGACTATCCATGTCTGTGAACTTTACGCAGTTTAGCGCTGTCTCTGGAAGTAGGCTAGTCAATAAGGGACTAAAGGAAACGTGATGATCAACACTAAAAAATTCGAGGAATTTTCGCGTTTGGGCTTCGTTGATACAACGATGCAGGGTTATACTCCGACAGGTAAAAAAATGGATACAGGGAGCGTTGCCCCAATGACGGGGAACCGAGAGATAGATCAGGAGCTGGTTGAACGGGCTCAACGAGGTGACAAGCGTGCTTTTGGTATGTTGGTGGATAAGTATCAGCGCAAACTTGGCCGCTTGCTATCGCGTTTGATTCGTGATCCTGCTGAAGTTGAGGATGTCGTGCAAGAGTCTTTCATCAAGGCATATCGCGCGTTGCCCAACTTCCGCGGGGATAGTGCTTTCTACACCTGGTTGTATCGTATCGGCATCAACACTGCAAAGAATTACCTTGTTGCTATGGGGCGCAGACCTCAGGTTAGCAACGATATTGAAATCGAAGATGCAGAGAACTTCGAGGACGGTAATGAACTGCGGACCATGGAAACCCCTGAGTCCGAATTGATGACCAAGGAAATCGCAAAAACCGTTAACGACACTATGGCGTCATTGCCGGATGAATTGCGCACAGCGATTACTTTGCGTGAAATCGAGGGCTTGAGTTACGAGGAAATTGCTACCTTGATGAACTGCCCAATTGGAACAGTGCGCTCAAGAATATTCCGTGCACGTGAAACGATTGCAGAAAAACTGCGGCCACTGCTGGATACTCCCAAGGACAAGCGCTGGTAAGTTAGGAGAATTAAATGAAAGACAAGATATCGGCATTGATGGATGACGAGCTGGAGTTGGACGGATACGAATATCTGTTGACTGCAGCCAAAGCCGAAGGTGAATTACATGAGTGTTGGAGTACCTATCACATGATAGGTGATGTTATTCGTGGTACCGCCCTCATGCAGCATGACTTCAAGCACAAATTGATGCAGAAGCTTGAAGAAGAACCGACTGTGCTCGCGCCAGTCAAGGTGCAAACTGCTTCAAGAAAGCCTGTGTTTATGTCGATTGCCGCATCTATGGCGGCGGTCATGTTCGTTGGCTGGATGGTGCTTCAGCAAATGCACCAAAATCCTGAAAGCGTGACTGTTGAAATCGCTCAAAATATTCCATCCGAGTATTTGTTGGCACATCAGTCATCTGTACCTAACAACGCTGCCTATTTTGTGCAGCCAGCCAGTTACTCTGAGGGTTCCCGCTAATTATGTTGCGTATTCTGCTGCTATGTTGTTTGGCAGCCCCGTTTTCAAGCTTTGCAGCATCAGATGACCCCTGGTTGATTTTGCAGAAAGCCTCTCAGGCTGCCCGTGAACTCAGCTATCAGGGGGTATTCATCTACCAATCAGGTACTAATGTAAAGTCGGTACAGATTACCCATATGAACTACGGTCAGGGTGAATACGCGCGCATGGTGGTGCTGGATGGTACGCCACGCGAGGTTTTGCGGCAGGGTAGTGATGTGGTGATTTTTAACCCACAAGGCGAGAAAGTGGTCATCGAGAAAAGGCGTGGCCAAAATATGTTTCCT
>CAYXMC010000318.1:0-1872 GCA_964466095.1 uncultured Methylophilaceae bacterium
TCGAGCCTACTCCTGGAGTCTTTCGTGCCCGCCTTCCCGGCCCTGCGCCTCGGTGGTTTATTGTGCTGCATGCTGACTGCCTGCTAGCATTCGGTCTATGAGCCACGATCACCATCATCACGAACATCATCATTCTCACCATGAACATCCACATGGTGAGTCAGTGTTTCTCTGGCCACTGCTGCTGACTGCAGGTTTTGCTCTGATTGAAATTGCAGGGGCTTTCTACACGGGCTCACTTGCGCTATTGGGAGATGCCGGTCACATGTTCTCCGATGTAGCGGCGCTAGCTCTGGCTTGGCTGGGGGCGTGGATGGCACACAAGCCTGCATCGACCAGACACAGCTTCGGTTTTGTGCGGGCGGAAGTGATGGTGGCGTTGCTGAACGGCGTGCTGATGTTGCTTGTTGTCATTGCCATTTTTTATGAGGCCATACAGCGTTTGCAAACACCGCATGCTGTCCATGGCTTGGAGGTGATGCTCATCGCTTTTGTCGGTATGGTAGTGAATATTCTGGTAGCCAGAAAACTGCACCAGCATCAGCACAATATCAATCACCGAGCTGCGCTGCTGCATGTGCTTGGTGATCTTCTGGGGTCGGTGGCTGCGCTGCTGGCTGGCGCGATTATTTACTTTACGGACTGGATGGCGATAGACCCCATCCTTTCGATACTGATCGCCATCTTAATACTGGTTTCGACTATCCGCCTGCTGAAAGAAGCGCTGCATGTTTTGATGGAGGGCGTGCCGCATCGTTTAGATCTGGATGAGATAAGCCAGACCATGCATTCTGTCAGTAATGTTCAGGGCGTGCACAGCCTGCATGTTTGGGCGCTCTCTTCCGAGGTGACTGCTATCTCAGCGCATATTGTGCTGACCGATATGAATGACTGGCACGAGGTGTTGCTTGGTTTGCGCGAAATATTGCACGAAAAATTTGATATTCATCACATCACCTTGCAGCCGGAAGTATGTGACCCTCTGCTAGCCTCTGCCGGCAATTGCTGGCTTACATCAAAATAACAATTAACCTACAGGTTTTTATATGCAGCATTTTGATCTTAATTGCCGGCTTTGCCCGCGCCTTTCCGGTTTTCTCGATCAGGTAAAAATCAAAGAGCCAACTTATTTCGCAAGGCCTGTACCACCATTCGGAGATGCTGCACCGGATTTGCTGATTGTTGGTCTGGCCCCGGGGATGCATGGTGCAAATCGCACTGGACGTCCCTTTACCGGAGATTATGCCGGTGTGCTGCTCTATGAGACTTTACATAAATTTGGTTATGGTAGTCGTCCAGTTTCAGAATCTGCAAATGATGGTCTCCAGCTGAAAAACTGCCGTATTACGAATGCCGTTAAATGCTTGCCGCCGGAAAACAAGCCGACCGGGGATGAGATCAATACCTGTAATCGTTACCTTGCTGCTGAACTTGCCGATTTCACTGAGGGAGGTGCAATCCTTGCGCTGGGCAATGTGGCGCATCAGGCTGTGCTTAAGGCATTGAAGTTAAAAGTGGGTAACTACAAGTTCGGGCATGCGGCACGCCATCAACTGCCAAGCGGACATGTCCTGTTCGATAGTTATCATTGCAGCCGCTACAATACGCAAACTAGGCGCTTGACTGAGGCTATGTTTCATCAGGTGTTCGAGATGATTCAGCAAAGGAGATAAATATGCCATACATCAACATTAAACATGTCGGCCCCTTGACCCGCGAGCAAAAAGCCAAAATTGCAGAGGAAGTGACAGAGACCATGCAGCGAGTTGCTCATAAACCTGCCGCTTATACTTATATTACCTTTGATGAGGTAAGCGAAGATAACTGGGCGATAGCCGGGCAGCTGCTCGATTCTGAATGACGCTTCTGCCT
>CAYXMC010000319.1:0-1862 GCA_964466095.1 uncultured Methylophilaceae bacterium
ATACCTGCCTCTAATAGCAGCCCTGCCATCTTCATCCAGTTCGGCAATATTATCGCCATGCACTAGCACTTTGCCCGAGCTGGGGGTGTCCAACCCGGCAAGCAAGCCAAGTAGAGTGGATTTACCAGAGCCTGAACTGCCTACAATCGCCAGCGTGTCATGAGCAGATACCTGTAAATCGAGTTCTTTAAGGATAGTGAGTTCATTGCCGTTGCTGCTAACATGCTTGCCAAGTGCTTGGGCTTCAACAACATAAGGTGTGTGCATTAATGATTTTCCGTTTTTTGTTTCTGCTTAATTGTCTGTTTAGTGTGCTGTTTTGTCATGCGGTTCATGCCGAATCGCCAAAGATTGTGGTCTATGGTGATAGTCTGTCCGCAGCTTATGGCATCCCCAAAGAGCATGGTTGGGTCAACCTGCTGCAAAACAAACTTGGGGCAGCTGGTTGTCCACATCAAGTTATTAATGCCAGCATCAGCGGCGAAACCAGCAGCGGTGGTCTTAGTCGCATCCGCAATACGCTGTCTCAACACAAACCTGAACTGCTGATTCTGGAACTTGGCGCGAATGACGGGCTGCGAGGACTGCCAGTGAGCGAGATGCAGAGCAATCTGGGCCAAATCATAGAAATTGCGAGGCAGGACAAAATCCGTGTACTACTATTAGGCATGCTGATACCACCAAATTATGGGCCTCGCTACACACAGGATTTCAGCAACAGCTATCGCAAACTGGCAGAAAAATACTCATTACCCCTGTTGCCATTCTTTCTGGATGGTATCGCTGGAAAACCTGAACTGATACAGGATGATGGTCTGCATCCGAATGCGAAAGCACAGCCACTCTTGTTAGAAAACGTATGGAAAGCGCTAGCGCCCAGCCTCAAGGCTTCTGCTTCCAGGTAATGAGCAAGCCGACCTCGCCGGGTCTGGCCTGCATGTGGCAGGCGATCCCCAACATGGGCACTACCGCCAGTTCGTCACCGCTATAAATCAGTGGCATACGTTGACGTAACCAAGGTGGGATCCCCGCTTCCTGCATCAAGTGTTTGAGTGTGCGGGTTGGGCGTGCCTCATCTGGTTTGAAGCGCTCACCGCCCTGCCTGCTGCTGATACGCAATTTATTGATTGCCAAGCGCTGCAGGGCAAGGCCCTTCCCCTTACAAGGCTCAAAATGAAGTTGACTACCGTCTGGCAGATCAATCACCGCTTCGCCCTGCCAGCAAGTGTTGATAGCTTCTTCAGGCTCCGCATCAATATAGGCCATACCCTGATATCGCCGCAGCCAAAGATGTTTGCTGCCATCAATCATCACCTTGAGACTGGCATCAGGCTTTGCAGACAACAATTGCTGCAACATCTCCTGCAAACGTGCAGCGCTCGGCACCGACAAATGCTGAGTTGCCAGCCACCAGCGTAACAGGTTGCGTGCACGGGCTTCGCCAAGCTTGGCCAAATGACTGATTTCCAGCTGCTGAAAGTGCTCCCCGGCATCAATTGCTGCCAGTTCATCCAGCAATTGTGCAGACTCAGCCAGCAACTGGGCAGATCGTGACAGAGTGGTTCTGGCGGCTGCAAACCGCTTTTCAATCACGGGGATGACCTGATGACGCAGATAGTTACGATCATAAATCGTATCCTCATTACTTTCATCATCCACCCATTTCAGCTGATGCTCTCTGGCATATGCCTCCAGTTCAGCACGGCTAATATCAAGCAAAGGACGCAATAAACGTCGTCCAGCGTCGTGTGCCGCCATGGCGGACAATCCCTTGCTGCCTGCCCCGCGCAACAGTTGCAATAACACAGTTTCAGCCTGATCATCCTGATGGTGTGCCAAGGCTATGTAGTCGGCTTGCTCGG
>CAYXMC010000320.1:0-1845 GCA_964466095.1 uncultured Methylophilaceae bacterium
GTTATATCGGCGCTTTTTTTTGATTATTTAATCTATAACGGGCTTAGCTGCTTAAAACTCTTCCCAATCTCCATCATCAGTACCTGTTTTTGCAGTGAAGGTTGGGGCAGGCTTCACAGGTTTTGCGACAGATTTTGATGGCCGTGAAGTGTTTAGGCTGCTGACAGCAGGATGACTGGTTCTTGATTGCACGGCTTTGGGCTGGTTGCTGCTGCCTTCCAGTTTAAACTGGCTGACAGAATCGACGAGCATACCCGCTTGCTCCATCAGGGATTCAGCAGCGGCAGCAGCTTCTTCCACCAGTGCAGCATTCTGCTGTGTCACTTCATCCATCTGGGTGATTGCATTATTCACCTGATCAATACCAGAGCTTTGCTCCACGGAAGCGGCTGCAATCTCACCGATGATGTCAGAGACACGTTTGACCGAGTTCACAATTTCTTCCATCGTCTTGCCAGCGGTTTCCACCTGCTTGGTACCTTCGGAGGTCTTGCTGACAGAGTCATTAATCAACTCCTTGATTTCCTTGGCGGCACTTGCCGAGCGCTGTGCCAGGTTACGCACTTCACCGGCCACTACAGCAAAACCGCGGCCCTGCTCACCGGCACGTGCAGCTTCAACTGCAGCGTTAAGTGCCAGAATATTGGTCTGGAAGGCAATCCCATCAATGACGGAAATGATGTCTTCGATCTTGCGTGAGGCTTCGTTGATGTTGGCCATGGTATGCACAACTTCTGAAACGACATCACCGCCTTTGATTGCGATGTTGGACGCAGCCATCGCCAGCTGATTAGCCTGCTTGGCGTTTTCGGCGTTCTGTTTCACGGTAGAAGCCAGCTCTTCCATGCTGGAAGCTGTTTCTTCCAGACTGGAGGCTTGCTCTTCGGTGCGTTGTGACAAATCTGTGTTGCCCTTGGAGATTTCACGGGCAGCAGTATTGATGGTCTCTGCGGCATCTTTTACCACTGCGATAGGGCCGACTATCAGTTCCAGTGTCTGGTTGACCCCTTCCACGATATTACGGAATTCGCCGCGATGCTTGCTGGCATCTGCGCGTACTGACACTTCACCATCAGCAGCAGAGTTCACCAGCATCTTCACATCGGTATTCAATGCCTTGATGTTGCTGCGAGTCTGTTCAATCGCCTGATTCACAAACGCTTTTTTACCCGGCAATTGTTCCAGCGGCACATCCAGATTACCTTCACCAAATGCCATGACTACGTCCATAGCCTTGCGGTTCATGGAAATATGGCCGCCAACCATAGCGTTGAGTCCGTTCGCCATATCGGCATAAGTGCCAGAAAACTTGGTACTGTCCATCATCACATCAATCTCACCCTTATCGTGCTCTGCAGACATATGTTGCATATCAGCTACAAAGGTTTTGATGTTGCTGCGAGTCTGTTCTATGGCATCGTTGATGAAAGCCTTTTTGCCAGGGAATGTTTCTAATGGAATATCAAAATTGCCATGACCAAATCCCTGTACGACCGAGATCGCCTTGCGGTTCATCTCAATGTGATCGCCTACCATGCCATTTACGCCATGGGCCATCTGCTGATAAGCACCTTGGTAACTGGCTTCATCCATGCGTACATCGATGTCGCCTTTGTTGTGTTCGGCAGACATGTGCTGCATATCGGCAATAAAGCGTTTGATGTTGCTGCGGACTTTTTCGATAGTGGTATTGATAAAAGCTTTCTTGCCGGGGAACTGTTCCAGTGGGGCATCAAAGTTACCCTGACCAAATTCCTCAACTACAGCCAGTGCCTTCCGGTTCATCTCGATATGGCCGCCCACCATGCTGTTAACACCTTGAGCCAAAGTCTTGAATGAACCCTG
>CAYXMC010000321.1:0-1834 GCA_964466095.1 uncultured Methylophilaceae bacterium
CAGACGGTCGCCTTCTATGCGGCGTTCCATCCATAAGAAAATTTCTGTATATACCGACTGCGGGCAAGAAAAGCCACACCAGAGTCGGCCTGCCACCGCCGTAAACAAAAACAATTCGATTGCACAAATGATCAGTAGCATCGCCAGATAAAACAGGTCCTGTGGAAAGATCACTAGGCCAAACAGATAAAAGCGATGCGTGTCAATATCCAGCAAGAACGCTTGGCGCCCGCCATATTGCAGCCAAGGTAAGCCGTAAAACACCAGTTGTGTGGCCCAGATCATAAACCAGCGCCAGTTTTTAAAATAGCCGCTGACACTGCGCGGGTAGATTTTGCTGGTTTTCTGATACAGCGAAATCGTTTGTTCGTTGACAGGGGCAGCCACAATCGGGATTACGGGTTTGCTACGGGAAGCGGTCATACAGGCATTCAATCTTGATAAAGAAGTATGCAGTGTAGAGGCCGCAGGTTATTTTAAACAGATTCAGTTTTTAAATAAAAAACCATATCAGATGGACTGGGTTGTTCGTTGGTTATTGCATCCACTGCCCCAGAGTTTCTATCGCTTGCCTGTGCTCTGCATTGAGTGGGTGACCATAGTTCAGGCGGACATACCCTGCATATTGCTGTTGCGAGGAAAACAAGTGCCCGGGGGCGAGGCTGATATTGTGCTCGATAGCTTGCTGAAACAACGACAGGCTATCCTGGTGACTGGGTAGTTGCAGCCATAGGAAATAGCCACCTTGTGGCAGGGTGTAGCGCACCTCAGCAGGTAAGAATTGATGAATGGCTTGGGTAAACTGCAACTGTTGCAACATGAGCTGGTGACGCAGTTGGCGCAAGTGTTTGTCGTAACCGCCTTTTGCCAGATAGCTGGCCAGAGCCAGCTGTGCCGGAATCGAGGTTGCCAGCGTCGTGGAGAGTTTGAGGCGCGTGATGGTTTCGCTGAAGCGTCCGGCGGAAACCCAGCCGACGCGGTATCCGGGCGCGAGCGATTTTGAAAATGAACTGCAATGCATGACCCAGCCGTCGTTGTCCCAAGTCTTGGCCGGTAAAGGCCGCTGTTTGCCAAAATATAATTCGCGGTAGACGTCATCTTCAATCAGCGGTAACTGGTGGCGGGTCATCATGGCCACCAGCGCCTGTTTTTTTGGCTCAGGCATGAGGCTGCCGGTCGGGTTCTGAAAATTGGTCATGAGCCAGCAAGCTTTTGGTTGATGCTGAATAATGGCTTGCTCAAGCGCTACCAGGTCTATGCCCAGTTCAGGGTCGCTAGGCACCTCGATGGCTTTCAGCCCCATGCGTTCGATGGCTTGCAGCGCCGCATAAAAGCTCGGCGACTCGATGATCACGCTATCGCCCGGCTGCGTGATGGCGGCCAGGCACAAGTTCAGTGCTTCCATGGCGCCATTGGTCACCACGATCTCATGCGGATCCGTCGGCTTGCCGTCCAGCTGGTAGCGTAAGGCGATCTGCCGCCGCAGTTCGACATCACCCTGGCCGATATCACTGACGGTCAGTTGGGGCTGCATGCGGCGCACTGTGCTGGCCATGTGATCAGCCAGTCTGGCGAGCGGGAACAGGGACGGGCTGGGAAACGCCGAGCCAAACGGGATTTGTTGCGGGTCTTTGATGCGCTCCAGCAACGTGAACACCAGGTCACTGACTTCCAGTTTGGTCGGGTGGCTGGCATTCTGAGCGGCTTGTGGCAGCAGGCGCTCGCTTCGTAATGGCCCGGCCACATAGTAACCAGAGCGGGGACGCGTCACAATCAGGCCGCGGGCCTCCAGCAGATAATACGCCTGAAACACAGTCGAAGCATTCACCTGTTT
>CAYXMC010000322.1:0-1803 GCA_964466095.1 uncultured Methylophilaceae bacterium
TGCAGCTATTCTCCAGCCTCAAGAAACAGGGAGTAGAAGAAGCTGAAAAGATCATCGGGCCATGGTTTATGGACAGAGCACCTACTGAGCCTGATTTCGTCAGCCCCCCCGAGAATCAGGGCTGACGCAAAAACACCATATCCCATACGCCATGGCCAAGCTTAAGGCCACGATTCTCGAACTTGGTTAGCGGGCGGTATTCCGGCTTTTCTGCATAAGTATCGGCTGTATTATGCAGCATAGGCTCTGCCTGCAATATTTCAAGTACCCACTCGGCATACTCCTGCCAGTCTGTGGCTACATGCAGATAGCCACCCGGCTTCAACTTCTGGCACAAAAGCTTGATGAATGGTGCCTGAATCAGGCGTCGCTTGTGATGGCGTTTTTTATGCCATGGATCCGGAAAAAAGATATGCACTCCATCCAGACTAGCATCCGGCAACATATGCTTCAGCACCTCCACAGCATCATGCTGAATAATACGAATATTCTGTAAGTCCAATTCGCCTATCTGTTTGAGCAAGCTACCAACACCAGGTGTATGTACTTCAACACCCAAAAAATCCACATCTGGCATACCATGCGCAATCTTGGCAGTACTCTCGCCCATACCAAAACCGATTTCCAGTATCTTTTTATTGGCTCGCCCAAACACTGAATTCAGGTCAACCACAGACGCCTGATATACAAGCCCAAACTTTGGCGACAAACTTTCCAGCGCACGCTGCTGAGCATCGGTCAAACGCCCTTGTCGCAATACAAAGCTACGTATCGGTCGGTTTTTCAGGTCTTCTTTGTCTTGCATGTATAACTCCATCTGTGAGGGACGGGATTATAGCGGCTTACAAGGTATGCCGTTTATCTCCGCGCGCAAATCCCAGCAAGTCAGCATCAAAACCTTTACTTAAGGCTATCACTTTGAACAATTCCCCCATCTCTGCTGGTGACAGGAGTTTTTGCGCTTGTACAACTACTGGCGCATAACGCGCCATGTCATGTGGTGAAATCCTGCTGAGTAAATCAGTGATGCCGCAATTGATCAGAAACTGTGCCTGACTGACATATCCAGAAAGCTCTAATCCATGTTCTATTGCGGCTTCAGCAACCGCACTAAAGTCAACATGGGAGGTAATATCCTGCAAGCCCGGGTAGAAAAACGGGTCTCCGTGCGCATGATGTCGATAATGGCACATCAAGGTGCCTTGATTGCGCTGTGGGTGGTAATACTCATGACGGGGGAATCCGTAATCCAGCAAGAGCACAACCCCCTGCCGTAAAACCTTGGCCAGACTGGCTATCAGGCCATTTGCTGCCTGATTAATTTCTGTGGTGTAGCCTTCAGGCAGATTAAGCTTTTTGGCAACTTTTTCCATCTCGGGCCTGGCCTGTTTTTCTTGCCAGACAAAAGTCTCATCTTGCCAAGTGACTCCCAACTCCATCACTGCGCCGTTCGAGATTTTCAGCATATCTACCGGCATTGCATCCAGCACTTCATTGCCTAGCACCAAGCCATTCAACACTTCCGGCAAACTGTCCAGCCACTCGACTCGCGAAAACACTTCATCTGGCAGCGATTCACGTAAAGTCATTTGCTGTACTTCACGCAAATCAGCACTCACTTCAAGTATCAGGTATTGAGCTGGCAACTGGTTCAGCGCTTGCAGCTCAAGCAGCAAATTGGCAGCCAGCTTGCCCGTGCCTGCTCCCAACTCCAGCACATCGCCATTTGTAACCGCAAGAACCTCAGCCACTTGCCTAGCCAAAGTCTGGGCAAATAAGGTTGAAATCTCTGGTGCCGTGACG
>CAYXMC010000323.1:0-1794 GCA_964466095.1 uncultured Methylophilaceae bacterium
AAACGGCAGACTCGCCTTAATCCTATTCCCGGCTCTGCACTGCAGGTCAATGATCGATGGCATAGAACCGAATCAGTGGATGAGGCTGTGCTGGAGGCAGCATGGCAACTAGGGGCATGGGATGTGCATCGTGAACAGCATAGAGCATGCAATCAGATAGGTGCCAGCGCTCAGGAGGCACTGGAGTGCATGCAGGCATTTGGTGAATATCCTGATGATGATTTGGAGGAGCATTTATTGAGCGAGGCGCCAGATCGTGAGGCCATGCTCAGGCTTGGCGCTGATGTCGGATACGTTAAATGGCAGTTCAGGCCCGTGCATGGAGGCTTATGGGCAGCGACCGCTGACGACGACACTTTGCTGGATGATGGCACCCGCGAACCCCCTTGCCCGGTTTTGCCCAAGGCTTGGCAGGGTGGTAAAGCCCATCATCTTGCCTATCGTTTGGGTAAAGTCAGCCGCATTATTCTTCCTTAAAACTTCATCATCAAGGGCTGCAAAAATTTTTTATTTGCAGCCCTTGAAATTCTAAAACCCCATCCATATTTTGAGTTTTGCCAGCTGCTGATGCTGCGCGGCCACAGGGTCATATCCCTTTCGCTTTGCCATTTTGTCTCTGTGGCCATTTTATTTTTCGTTTAATTCGCTAAGGAGATTTGAGATGCAAATTCGTCCCCTTTATGACCGTGTTGTCGTCAAGCGAGTCGAACAACAACGTACGACCGCTTCCGGCATAGTGATTCCTGATACCGCCGCAGAGAAGCCTGAGCAAGGTGAAATCATCGCCGTAGGCAAAGGCAAACAGTTGCAGGATGGTTCCCTGCGCGAGCTCGAAGTCAAAGTCGGTGAACTGGTCTTGTTCGGCAAATATTCCGGACAAACTGTGAAGATCGACGGTCAGGAGCTATTGGTGCTGCGTGAGGAAGATATCCTCGGCGTCATCGAGAACAATCAGTCTGATCTGAAAAAAGCTGCTTAATCTGTGATTTTTTAAGATAAGGAGATTCAAGAATGGCTGCTAAAGAAGTCAAATTTCATGATAACGCCCGTTCCAAAATCGTGAACGGTGTCAATGTATTGGCCAACGCTGTCAAAGTCACACTGGGCCCCAAGGGCCGTAATGTACTGCTGGAGCGCAGCTTCGGTGCACCTGTCATTACCAAAGATGGTGTTTCTGTCGCCAAAGAGATTGAGCTGAAAGACAAGCTTGAGAACATGGGTGCGCAGATGGTGAAGCAAGTCGCATCCAAGACCGCTGATGTGGCGGGTGATGGCACCACTACTGCCACCGTGCTGGCCCAAGCTATTGTGCAGGAGGGCATGAAGCATGTGGTCGCCGGGGTCAACCCGATGGACCTCAAGCGTGGTATTGACAAGGCGGTTGCCGCTGTGGTGGATGAACTGCAAAAGCTGTCCAAGCCTATCACCACCAATAAAGAGATCGCCCAAGTTGGCTCTATCTCCGCTAATTCTGACAGCGATATCGGCAAGATTATTGCTGATGCGATGGACAAAGTAGGCAAGGAAGGCGTGATTACCGTTGAAGATGGTAAATCCCTGCAAAACGAACTGGAAGTGGTTGAGGGGATGCAGTTTGATCGTGGATACCTCTCACCTTACTTCATCAATAATCCGGAAAAACAGACCGCAGTGCTGGAAGACCCTCTGATCCTCTTGCATGACAAGAAGATTTCCAATATCCGCGACCTGCTACCTGTGCTTGAAGGCGTAGCAAAAGCTAACAAGCCATTGTTGATTATTGCTGAAGATCTTGAAGGTGAAGCGCTGGCAACC
>CAYXMC010000324.1:0-1722 GCA_964466095.1 uncultured Methylophilaceae bacterium
GGGGGGTCGCCGAATCACTACGGCGATATATCGGCTATCAAGGGCAAGTTGAACAGGTGAAGAAGAAAGTGGTTTCCGCTTCCATCTATCCTGTAATCCTGATCGTGGCTGGTGGTCTGGTGACATTGTTTCTCATGGGTTTTGTAGTGCCGCGCTTTGCCCATATCTATGAAGAAGTGGGTCGCGACCTACCGTTTCTTTCCAAACTGCTACTCGCCTGGGGTGGCTTTCTTGATGATCACGGTGCCCTGATCGTCACCATTTGCATAGCTTTGCTGGGTGCACTGGGAGCCATGCTCAGTCGTGAATCTGTGCGGCGTCGCTTGCTGGAATGGTTGTGGCAGATTCCGGCCATAGGTGAGCGCATGCGCATCATCCAGCTTTCCCGTTTTTATCGCTCGCTTTCCATGCTGCTCATCAGTGGCATTCCCATCATCTCCTCGCTGGGCATGGTCTCTGGCCTGCTGGCGCCGCCTTTGCGCCTGAAACTGCAAGCCGCCTCTGGCTTGATCAGCGAAGGTCAGGCTATCTCGGTGGCCATGGAGCAGAACGGACTCTCTACACCAATCGCGTTGCGCATGTTGCGCGTGGGTGAGCGTAGTGGCCGCATAGGCGAGATGATGGAAAAAGTCGCCAGTTTTTATGATGAAGAAACTGCGCGCTGGATAGACTGGTTCACCAAGTTGTTCGAGCCTTTGCTAATGCTGGTGATCGGCATGGTCATCGGGCTGGTGGTATTACTGCTTTATATGCCAATTTTTGATTTGGCGGGGAGCATACAATGAGCCTGCTTACAGCTCAGGAGATCAATGCAGCGCGCGCTCATGCGCAAGCCTCGCAGCAGCGTCTTCTGCTTAGCCTGCAAGAAAATAGCGGGCTGGATGCCGAATCCTTCATACAAATGCTGGGTGCCAGCCTGCATTACACAGTGGTGGATATCAATCGCATCTATCAGTTGATAGCAGCGTTTGATACCTTGCCGTTTGCGGATGCACAACGCCGCGAGTGCATTCCGCTGCGCGATGAGGCAGGCAAGCTCTATTTGGTGTTTGCCGATCCGTTTGCTGAAGATTTTCAGGAATGGGCGCAGCAGAAATTGCAGCAGCCATTTAGCCTTTTGCTGGCCTATCATGCGGATATTGCCGCCTATCTCTCGCGTTATGAAGAAACCCTGCGTGCCATGGATGGCATGCAGCTGGCAGAAGAGGGCGAAGCTGGCACGCTGGCCCACAATGTTGAACAACTCTCTCTGCAAACCATCGCAGAAGACAGCAGCCCGGTGGTACGTCTGGTGAACTCTACGCTGTACGACGCCATGAAAAGCGGTGCCAGTGATATTCACCTAGAAAGCACGGCCAGTGGTCTGGTCATTCGTTACCGGATTGATGGCGTACTGGATTCTGTGGGGGCAGTACAGGGCATGGAAATGGCCGAGCAGGTGGTCTCCCGTATCAAGGTAATGGCAGAACTGGATATCGCCGAGCGTCGCATCCCGCAGGATGGCCGTTTTAAGGTGCTGATACAGAAACGTGAAGTCGATTTCCGCGTTTCCATCATGCCTAGCGTGTTTGGTGAGGATGCCGTGCTGCGGGTGCTTGACCGCAAAGCACTCACCGACCAGTCGCGAGGGCTGACACTGGAAAATGTGGGGCTGGATGCACAGACCCGTGAGCAGTTTCGCAAGCTGGCAAGGGAGCCTTATGGGATGGTGCTGGTCACCGG
>CAYXMC010000325.1:0-1693 GCA_964466095.1 uncultured Methylophilaceae bacterium
CCGTGCGACTCATCAATAATCGAGACACGACGCAGCAAATCAGTATCACCAGGGAAATGGTGATTCACATACTGCAAAAACTCATGGTTGATGCGGTAGATGATGGTCAGATGACGCGGAAGCAAGCGGTTAAACAGCTCAACACTCCATGTTTCCAGCGCCTCCGGCATCAGGGTGTGGTTGGTGTAGGCAAAAATCTTGGTCGTCAGCGACCAAGCATAACTCCAGTCCAGATGATGCATATCCACCAATTGATACATCATTTCTGCCACGGCGATTGCCGGGTGGGTATCGTTGAGCTGAATCGCAATCTGTTCAGGCAATTCATCCCAGCTGTCATGGTTGGAAAGGAAACGGCGCAAGATATCCTGAATAGAAGCCGAGACAAAGAAATACTGTTGCTTCAGGCGCAGTTCACGTCCGGAAGCAGAACTGTCATTCGGGTACAGGACCTTGGAGATATTCTCGGTGCCATTGCGTTCTTCCACGGCCTTTTCATAGTTGCCGTCGTTAAAATGCTTGAGGTCAAACTCGCGTGTTGCCTTGGCCGACCATAAGCGCAAGCTATTAACAGTCTCCGTGCCGTAACCAGGCACCGGCATATCATAAGCCATCGCCACTACATGCTCGGCATCCACCCAGCGATACTCCTTGCCACGCTCGGTATCAAGCTCAAGTGCCTGACCGTAGAAATTCACGGTATAGGTGCTTTCTGGCCGCTGAAATTCCCAGATATTGCCGTAGCGCAACCAGTTATCCGGATTCTCTACCTGCTGGCCATTGACAATAGATTGCTTGAACATGCCGTATTCATAGCGAATACCATAACCGGTACCGGGAATGTCCATGCTCGCCATGGAATCCAAAAAACACGCTGCAAGACGGCCCAAGCCACCATTACCGAGCGCTGCATCGCTTTCCATCTCGACTACGCTTTCCATGTCACGACCGAGCGCCGCGAGACCATCACGCACTTCGGGCTCTATGCCCAGATTTAGTGCAGCATTGGTCAACATGCGACCAATCAGGAACTCCAGCGAGAGGTAATAGATACGCTTGGGTTTTTCGTCGTAATAAGATTGAGACGTTTTGGCCCAGCGCTCAACAACGTGATCGCGCACTGTATATGCAGTGCTGCCGTACCAGTCTCGCGGAGTTGCTGTAGGGCTGCTCTTGAAGCATGAGAATATCAGGTGATTCTGTAATGCCTGTGCAATCGGCGTCTTCTCGGTAGTGATTGCGGGAAAGTGTTCCTGCAACTGTTTTTTTCTGGTTTTAACGGTCGTCATACTTGGCTTCTCTCAAAATGATGATGCGATTCTTGAATTTTTTGATATTGGAATTCTGGTATTGCTAGAGATTTATGAGTTCATCTCGCAAAAAACAGGCCAGATAAATTTAATCTGAGCTGGCCCACTTACCATAGCCCTTGAACTGTTCGTGAACTTCAGCCATCTCCTGCGACGTCAGCAGACAGGGCTCCCCAACGCGTAAGGCGAGCAGGTATTGTTCACACAATGTTTCTACTTCCTGCGCAATATCCATGGCCTGCCTGATATCCACACCCACTGCAATCAGGCCATGATTGGCAAGCAGACAGGCACGACGGTCTTGTAACGCCAGCAGAGCGTGATCAGATAAGGCCTGTGTCCCGAACAATGCGTAAGGTGCGCAACGCACGGTATCGCCACCG
>CAYXMC010000326.1:0-1676 GCA_964466095.1 uncultured Methylophilaceae bacterium
CCGCATCAGCACCAACATCGGCACGATAATGCCAGCAGCGGTCGCACTTAGCATGAGTGCTGGGAGCCACGGTCACTTGCGTATCACCTAGCGCTTCTTGCACCCCGACACGTGAAGTAATCAGCACGAAACGCAGGTCGTCACCCAATCGACTTAATGCCTTGTACGCTGTGCCGCTCGCTTGAATATCCAGCTCGGATTGCAGGGAAGAACCCACTAGCCCTTGCCCACGCTTTTCTTCAATCGCCTTGTTGGCCTGCGCACGAACAGCCAATACCTCCAGCCAATCGGCAATTTGGGCTTCACCCAAGCCATGCGCTGGCAACTCGTACCACAGCTCTTCAAACACAGAAGCATCGTGACTCATACCGAGCGTCTGCCAGATCTCATCGGCAGTAAAGCTCAAGATAGGTGCCATCAAGCGCATCATGGCATGAGTAATATGGTATAGCGCATTCTGCGCAGCACGTCGTGCCTTGCTGTTCTCGCCTGAGGTATACAGACGGTCTTTCAGGATATCCAGATAGAAACCGCCGAGATCTTCTGAGCAGAAACCAACAAACTTCTGCACAGCCAGGTGGAACTCATAACGGTCATAATCCGCCAGGATATTGGCTTGCAGTTGCTGGGTCAGGTGCAGTGCATAGCGGTCGATTTCCAGCCACTCGCTCACTGGCAGCGCATCCTTATTGATATCAAAATCAGCCAGATTAGCCAGCAGGAAGCGCAGGGTGTTGCGGATACGGCGGTAACCTTCAGCCACACGCTTGAGAATCTCATCGGAGATGGTCAGCTCACCTGAATAATCGGTAGAGGCCACCCACAGGCGCAGGATATCCGCACCATAGGTATCCATCACCTTTTGCGGCGCAACCACATTGCCCTTGGATTTACTCATCTTGTGGCCAGCACCATCCACCACGAAACCATGGGTCAACAAGGCATCGTAAGGCGCACGGCCATCTATCGCACAACCGGTAAGCAGACTGGACTGGAACCAACCACGGTGCTGGTCAGAACCTTCCAGATATAGATCCGCAGGATGATTTAATTCTTCACGACGCTTTAACACGGCAGCGTGGGTAGCGCCGGAATCAAACCAGACATCCAGCGTATCAGTGACTTTCTTATACTGTTCGGCATTCTCTGGTGCATGGGTATTCAGAAAAGCGGCACCATCCAGACTAAACCAAGCTTCGATACCCTGTTGTTCCACCTGCTTGCAAATGGATTCCAGCAGCTCCAGCGTCTTGGGGTGCGGCTCACCTGTCTCTTTATGCACAAACAGCGGCATGGGTACGCCCCAGTTACGCTGGCGTGAGACACACCAGTCCGGGCGATTCTTGATCATCGCTTCCAGACGGGCACGTCCCCAGCTTGGGAAGAACTGTGTTGCATCCACTGCCTTGTTGGCGTGCTCACGCAGGCTGGTGCCTTTACTGTCAGTCGCATTCATGCCAATGAACCACTGGTGAGTGGCTAATTGCATCAACGGAGTTTTATGACGCCAGCAATGTGGGAAGCTATGCTGCAAACGCGCAGAGGCAAACAAAACGCCGTTCTCTTGAAGCTTGGCGAGGATAACCTTGTTGGCTTCCTGTCGGCTCAAACCACGAATCTCTGCCAGTTCGACCAGCTCACTGCTAAAGAACTTGCCATCACCACCGATCAACACG
>CAYXMC010000327.1:0-1663 GCA_964466095.1 uncultured Methylophilaceae bacterium
AAATAGAGGTTTTCATCAAAGCTATCAACCAGAACCAGAACGCCATCGGCATAACCCAAACCCTTAACCTTCTCAGCCAATTGCTTGGTCTTTGGAGTCTCAACCTTAAATTCTTCAATGACGCTAAAACGCTCTTGACGCGCCAACTCAGACAAAATTGAACGCATGCCAGCACGGTAAGCCTTACGGTTTACCTTATGGCTGAAGTTCTCATCTGGGCTGTTTGGGAAAGCACGACCGCCTCCACGCCAAAGTGGGCTGGACGCCATACCTGCACGAGCACGACCAGTACCCTTTTGCGCAAATGGCTTGTGAGTAGTATGACTTACAGTGTCACGACCCTTTTGCGAGCGAGTAGCAGTGCGGGCATTTGCCATGTAAGCAACAACCACTTGATGCACCAAGGCCTCATTGAATTCGCGACCAAAAGTTACTTCAGACACTTCAACACCAGACTTTGCTGGCTTGCCGTTGTTATCGATTAATTTCAGCTTCATTATGCACCTGCCTTCACTGCTGGGCGCACAACCACATCGCCACCCTTAGAGCCCGGAACAGCACCCTTAATCAGCAACAGATTACGCTCTGCGTCTACGCGCACCACTTGCAGATTCTGCACAGTAGTCTTAACAGCACCCAGATGACCAGGCATGCGCTTACCAGGGAATACTCGACCCGGATCTTGCGCCATACCAATGGAACCTGGAACATTGTGAGAACGGGAGTTACCGTGAGATGCACGGTTAGAACTGAAGTTGTGACGCTTGATAGCACCAGAGAAGCCTTTACCCAAGGAGGTACCAGTTACATCAACCAGTTGACCTGCTTGGAAAATCTCCACGGTAACTTGAGCGCCAGCAGCATAAGTTGCCAACACATCTTCAGTGACTTGGAATTCTTTTAAGCCAGCACCAGCAGCTACACCAGCCTTGGTGTAGTGGCCAGTCAGCGCTTTATTGACGCGGCTAGCACGACGTTCACCGTAGGCGACTTGAAGGCTTGAATAGCCATCGCTTTCCAGTGTCTTGACCTGTGTCACACGGTTAGGCACAACTTCCAACACTGTTACTGGAACGCTTTCGCCTTCTTCAGTAAAAATGCGGGTCATACCCACCTTGCGACCAATAAGCCCTAAGCTCATGATCGTATCCTTATAATAATTAAAAGGCTGATTACAATTGACCAGCCCGTTTTACGGGAGGCCGGATTATATCCGACCATTTTCCAAATTACAATGTTTACAGCTTAATTTCTACATCTACACCAGCTGGCAGATCCAACTTCATCAAAGCGTCTACTGTCTTGTCTGTTGGATCAACAATATCCATCAGGCGCTGATGAGTGCGAATTTCAAACTGGTCACGAGAAGTTTTATTCACGTGTGGGGAACGCAACACGTCAAAACGCTCGATACGGGTTGGCAACGGCACTGGACCTTTTACAACAGCGCCAGTACGTTTTGCTGTTTCTACGATTTCTTGAGCAGATTGATCAATCAAGCGATAGTCAAATGCTTTCAAGCGAATACGGATTTTTTGAGCTGCCATTTTACTGCCTTTCTAAAGAGCGAAACGGCGGAAAAATTTCCGCCGTTTAGGGTTTAACTACTTAATTACTCAATAATTTTAGCAACGACACCGGCACCAACAGTGCGGCCGCCTTC
>CAYXMC010000328.1:0-1636 GCA_964466095.1 uncultured Methylophilaceae bacterium
ACTACACAGGAAGCAGTGAAACACTTTAGTCCAGAAGGCGGCAGCATCGTCAACATTAGCTCTATCGTCAGCACCTACGGCATTGCTGGCATGTCAGTCTACACTTCCACTAAAGCCGCAGTTGATGCTTACACACGCTCATTGGCCAAAGAACTGGCTCCACGCAAGATCCGCGTTAACTCGGTTAATCCAGGCATGATAGAAACCGAAGGTCTGCACGATACAGGCATCATCGCGCAGAAAGATGCAATGGCTGCCATGACTCCGCTGGGTCGCATCGGCCAGCCTGATGATATTGCACCAGCCGTGACATTCTTTGCTTCCAAAGATTCATCCTGGATCACTGGCGAAACGCTCTTTATCACCGGTGGTTTGCGTTAATTCCCCACTAGCAATCTCAATTACTAATCTCCATTGCCCCGGCTCTCCAGGCTGGGGCTTTTTCTTTTGTGCTTTACCCGGCCATCAAAATCAGGTTTGATACGCAGAACTCTTGACTGATAAGCAACAATGAAAATCTCTTTGGATGAATTGCAGATGTTTGTCACCGTGGTCGATAGCAGCTCAATCACCGCCGCTGCCAATGAGCTTGGGCAGACCACTTCCGGTATTAGTCGTGCACTGGTGCGACTGGAAGAAAAGCTGCAAACCACCTTGCTCAACCGCACCACACGGCGTATCGAAATCACCGAAGAAGGCACACTGCTACTCAGCCATGCGCGCAGCATTCTTGCCTCAGTGGAAATGGCCGAGGAAACCATGGCGCTACGCCGGCAGAAGCCTGCTGGTCGCTTGCGGGTGAATGCGGCCACGCCATTCATGCTGCACGTGATTGTGCCCATGGTCTGCGGCTTTCGGCAGGATTACCCGGATATCGAACTGGAATTGAACACCAACGAAGAGATCATCGACCTGCTGGAGCACCGCACCGATGTTGCTATCCGCATCGGCCCCTTACAAGACTCCACCCTGCACGCCAGCCCCTTGCCCGGTGGTCGCCTGCGTATGCTGGCAAGCCCGGCTTACCTGGCCAGCAACCCACCATTGCAAACCACCAGCGATCTTTCGCAACATCACTTGCTGGGGTTTACCCAGCCAGATAGCCTTAATCGCTGGCCTTTGCGTGACAGTGAGGGGAATCAGGTGCAAATCAAGCCGGATATCGCCGCATCCAGCGGCGAGACCCTGCGTCAGTTGGCGCTGGAAGGGGCAGGGATCGTACGGCTTTCAGATTTTATGACACATGCAGACCGCGCCAGTGGCCGCTTGGTGGAAGTGCTGGCTGCCGAGAATATAGCGACTGAACAAAGCATCAATGCTGTGTATTACCAGAACAGCCAGCTCTCGGCGCGGGTCGCCAGTTTTATTGATTATCTGCGGCGTTATATGGAAACGATGCAAGGCTAGAACGCTGCGCGTACGACACCACCATCAGCACGCACGTTGGAGCCATTGATGGCTGCGGCGCATGGGCTGCATACAAAGGCCACCACATCACCGATCTCCGATGGCTTGGTCATACGCCCCAATAGAGAACTAGGGCGATTCTCCGCTACAAACCGCTTCTCGGCTTCTGCCACCGATAACCCAGGGTACACATCCTGTATAAACTTCTCCACGCCTTCTGTCAGCGTAG
>CAYXMC010000329.1:0-1596 GCA_964466095.1 uncultured Methylophilaceae bacterium
TATGGGCGTGGCATTCGCTAATCTGCTGGGTAATCAGGTCAAGGGCCATAGTCGTGTGCTGGCTTTGCTGAATACCGATGTCATGGTCAAACCAGCAACCATTATGGTCAGCAAGGTCACTGTCAAAGACAACAAATACACCAATATTCTGATGGGTACGGTGCAGGCTGCGGTTGCCAATGGTGTGCTGGATGCCGTACGCAATGGCGATATCCCCAAAGAAAAAGCCAATGATCTTGGCATTATTGTCTCTGTCTGGCTTAACCCGGTGGTGGTAGAGCAGGAAAATCTGGATCACCAGATTTTGTTCAACATTCATCGCGAAGCCACCGCCAAGGCTATCCGCAAAGCCATGCGTAATGAGCCGAGCATAGACTGGCTGCTGGAAAATCAGGATAAGATCACCCATAAGTACTTCCAGATGGGTCTCGAAGGCAAGATTTAATTTACTGCCTGATTTGCAGCTTACTGCCAGATTATCCATCGCGGATTGCCCCCTTGTGCCCTGGAAAAACGGCGCAGGGCGCACGCGAATATTAAGCACGCAGGCAGCAGAGGCAGGTGCCGGGCAATTTGCATGGCGTGTCAGTATCGCCGAGCTGGTAGGGGATGCTGATTTCTCAAGCTTTCCCGGCATACATCGCCAGCAGATGTTGCTGCAAGGTCCAGGCTTCAGGCTGCGCGGTGATCAGGTCCAGCTGGAGTTATCGCACTTATATGCACAGCACGCATTCTCAGGCGAGGTATCCTTGCAATGCACCCTGCTCGATGGCCCATGCACAGTGCTGAATGTGATGACAGACAGCCACTGGCAAGCCAGCATGACAGCGCATCAAGGCGGACTCAGTGTGAGTTTGCAAAATGGCAGTCATTTGTTGATCGCTTTAACAGGCGAGCATCAGCTAACCCTGTCAGGGCAGGCTCAGCAAATGGCCGCAGGTGATATCTTGTGCATTTCGGGCGATGGCGATATCTTGCAGCATCAGGCAAATCAGGATTCCTGCCTGATTTTGGTGAGTTTCAGAGCAAAGGGTGAATGAATGCAGGTTGAAGTTCCGGTATTCAAGCTAATACAAGGCGCTGGCCCGCTGGTTGTTTCCATGCCGCATGTGGGTACCTATCTGCCTCGCTGGCTACAACCACGCTTGACTGACGCCGCCCGGCAAGTTGCGGATACTGACTGGCACCTGGAAGCGCTCTATGACTTTTTGCATGAGCTGGATGCCACTGTTCTCATCGCCACGCATTCTCGCTATGTGATCGACCTTAACCGGCCACCGGATAATACCAATCTCTACCCGGGGCAAAACACCACAGGCCTTTGCCCGTTCGATACCTTTGATGAATTGCCGCTGTATGTACCGGGGCAAATGCCCAAGGTGCAGGAAATCCAGGCCAGAACCGAGCATTACTGGAAGCCCTACCACCAAACACTGATGGCAGAACTGGCAAGAGTCAGGCAACAGCACGGCCATGCCATGCTGTGGGATGCACATTCCATACAATCCATTGTCCCCCGCTTTTTTGATGGCGAGTTACCGCACCTTAATATCGGCAGCGCTGATAACCAGTCTTGTGCCGCAGAGTTATGCCAGG